>NZ_DJHW01000074.1:0-1563 GCF_002433295.1 Pseudoalteromonas sp. UBA6610
GTCCGGCCTCGGGCACCACTTTTACTAAAGTCCTTTTAGTAAATTAAATACTCCCTATTTTTAAATAAACATCCATTTTTTATATAACAATCAATTTGTTTATGTTTTTGCCTATTCCTTAAAAATTAATAGCAATTGGCTTAATCAAGTGACTAATTTTGAGGCAGACAATCGTGCTTAAAGCAAAGCATACGTATTGTTACACGTTAACGTTAGTTGATTAAACCTAAATTACTTTTCCTATATCCCTTTGCTGCTGCCGTCTAAATCCAATTCAGTTCATCAAAGCAATTTACATACATGCGCGACTACCTGATGATATAAACTTGATAGCTAAAGGTGCAACAAATAGCACTTGGTTGTTATGCGCTTATATGTGCGCTCTATTTATTTAAAACAACGTGTTTTAGAGGTGTATATTGCCAAAGCTAAACAGTTTGATAATTAAATACGTTCGTTAATGTATTAGCTGAAGTGTAGGTAGGGGAGGAAATAAAGTGCAAAGCAAAGCGACACAAAGCCGCTTTGCTAAAGTACATAATGCTATAACTTTGTTTGTGCTTTATAAATAGGGTATTCGCTCATTAAACCTTGAATAAGCGCCACGCACATTAAAATAAGCACAATTGAGAAAGGTAACGCAGTGGTTACTACTCCCGATTGCAAGGCCTGCAAGGCTTGAGAGCCACCTACCCACAGTAATACGGCGGCTATTGCCCCTTCAATCGATGCCCAAAATATACGTTGTGGTACCGGCGCATCAATTTTTCCGCCAGCGGTTATGCCATCTATTACAAGTGAGCCAGAATCAGAAGAGGTGATAAAAAATACTAAAACAAGCACAATTGAGATCACACTAATAAGGCCACTAAGCGGAAGCTGCTCATAAACCTGAAATAGCGTCACAGAGATATCGGTTAACCCGTTTTGCCCAAGTGGGCCTACTTTATCAATAATTTGTGAAATCGCTAAATTACCAAATACCCCCATCCACACTAAGCTTAACAGTGTTGGTAGGCCAATGACGACTAATAAAAATTCTCGCACGGTACGGCCTCTAGAAACGCGGGCAATAAACATTCCTACAAACGGCGACCACGATATCCACCATGCCCAATAAAATACTGTCCAGGCATGCATCCAGTCTTCATCTTCACGGCCAAACGGATTACTAAGCGGAACCATATGTTCTACATATGCACCAAAGGTAAACCATATTGCTGTGATTGAGTCACTAAAAGTAAGCGATATTATGGCTACAAGTAAAATAAATGCACATATAAGATTGATGTTACTAAGTACTTTCACACCCCCTTCAATGCCTTTAATAACAGAAACAATAGCAATACAGGTAACGAGTGCTATAACTGTAATTTGAAAAGCGGTGCCGTAGTCAGTGCCCATTAAATAATTAATACCACTTGTTGCTTGCTGTGCCCCTAAACCAAGAGACGTTGCTAAACCAAAAAGCGTGGAAAGTACAGCAAGTATATCAATAACATGACCCAGCCAACCCCAAGCACGATCGCCAAATAAGGGATAAAACACGGAGCGTATAGATAA
>NZ_DJHW01000074.1:1961-4301 GCF_002433295.1 Pseudoalteromonas sp. UBA6610
TAAATTGCCCAACCATGTAAGCCCCAGTGATACATGGTGGCGCCCATGGCTAAAGAGTGCGCTTCTGGGGTATTTGGCTCTGCGTTCATTGGCATTAAATACCAATCAGTATAATAGGCTGCGGGCTCTGCAACACCCCAAAATAGTAAACCTATCCCCATTCCTGCGGCAAATAACATTGCCAGCCATGAGAGATAACCATGTTCAGGTTTTGCATCAACACCCCCTAAGCGAATTTTACCAAGAGGGGAGAGCGCAAGTGCAAAGCAAAATAATACGAAACCATTAGCAATCAACATGAAGTAGCTATCAAATTTATTGATAATGGCATCTTTAGTTGAGGTAAGTGCTTCTCTGACCACTTCAGGGTCAAGCAATAAGGTAAGGGCAACAAATAGTATGACTAAAAATGCGCTTATTCCAAACACTGGGTTATGAACATCAAACCCCCATTTTTGTACGTTATCTTGACCTACCTGATAATCGGTAGTGTCAATACTGTATTTGTTCAATTGGTCATCCATCATGACTCCTTTATATTATAGATAACAAACTTCAATTTTATAGTACGTAAGTAAATCAAAAAGCGCCTATTACTGATATTTAATTATGGTATATATCTCTGAAATACATTAATAAATTTTTATATAGTTTGAAAGGCAAAAAAAAGCGAGCTAATGCTCGCTTAATAATCTTTTAATTTAGCGTTACTTCCACGCGTTAGGATCAACCTCTTTGGCAAGCTTAGGGTGCTTGTCTTTGTCAAACGTAGGTAATACACCTTGCTTGTTTTGCGCGTTGTAATCTTTTGATAACCACACAACAACGCCTGAAAGCATAAACAGTGCAACTACGTTTACAATAGCCATAAGGCCCATAGAAATGTCAGCAAGTGTCCAAATAATACCTAGTTCACCAATGGCACCAAACATAACCATACCTAATACAAGTAATCTAAATATAAACATTCCTTTAGTAGAGTTGTGCTCTAAAAACATTAGGTTTGTTTCGGCATATGAGTAATTCGCGACAATAGAGGTAAATGCAAAAAACAAAATGGCAATGGCAATAAAGTAAGTACCCCAGTCACCTACGTGCTCTTGTAGTGCGGCTTGCGTTAACTCTATTCCTAATACACCCGATTCAGGCACAAGTTGATTAGACAGTAAGATTAATGAGGCAGTGGCTGTACAGATCACAATAGTATCTATAAATACACCTAGCATTTGCACATACCCTTGCGAGGCTGGGTGCGGTGGATAAGGTGTTGCCGTTGCTGCGGCATTGGCTGCGCTACCCATACCGGCTTCGTTCGAAAACAAACCGCGCTTAATACCTTGGATCATAGCTTGCGTTACACCATAGCCAATTGCACCGGCGCCTGCTTGCTCTAAACCAAAAGCACTTTTTATTATAAGTACAATAACATCAGGTAGGGCAGTAAAGTTAATCGCACATACATATATAGCAACTAGCAAATAGGCAAGCGCCATAAATGGAACAACCATTTCGGCAAAACGTGATATTGTTTTTAATCCACCAAAAATAATAATGCCTGAGCCAATTACAAGTGCAATGCCTACTATATACTTAGGTACATCAAACGCTACTTCAAATGCGGCAGCAATAGAGTTTGACTGTACAGCATTAAATACCAGGCCAAAGGCTAAAATTAAGCATAATGAAAACAACACACCCATCCAGCGTTTGCCTAAACCACGCTCCATATAATAAGCAGGGCCACCTCTAAAGTTGCCATCAGCGTCTTTAGTTTTATAAGCTTGCGCTAACGTACTTTCTGCAAAGCTAGTTGCCATACCTATTAAAGCAATCAGCCACATCCAAAATATAGCCCCAGGGCCACCTAAATAAAGTGCCACGGCAACACCGGCCATATTACCTGTTCCAACACGCGCCGCTAAAGAAGTACAAAAAGCCTGAAAAGAAGAAATCTCATCTCCACCACATTTACGTGAGCCAAACATAACTTTAAACATATGGGGGAATTGTACAAATTGAATAAAGCCTAACCGAATGGTAAAAAAGACACCTGCTGCTATTAATAAGTAGACGAGAACTTGGCCCCAAAGTAAGGCACTTATACTATTTATTATATCTGTCATGAATACTACCTAAGTACATGAGTTGAAAAAGTGCTGGCAACTTACCATAACAAATCAAAAGAGTTTAGTTTTAAAAGCAAAAAAGCAGTCTTATCCACAGGCTTTTGTGGGTAACATGTGTTTTTAATGTGGGGTTCTTATGGGTATAAATTAAATGCAATTTTATTCAATAAAACACTTGCGTATAAAACGTTTCTCCCTATAATGCGACCCCACT
>NZ_DJHW01000020.1:0-472 GCF_002433295.1 Pseudoalteromonas sp. UBA6610
CCTTCCTTACAAACAAAGTAATCTTCATGAGTCTTGATAAATTTTAAAGCGATTTTTCACTAAAAAGCATCCGTCACTACCATGAGATCCCATTGCTGCTCTGCCCTTCGGGCACTATGTTAAACAATAGACGCGGCATTATAACCTAATAATTATGATAGTCGAGTGTAGGGGGCAATTATTTGGACTAGTTTAGCTACGATCGAGACCAACTGCGTAAAAAACAGACTAACTGGTTCGTTAAAGCGATATTTTAGCAGGAAGTAAATAGAAGTTATTGTTGAGTGATTACTCGTTTACTTTCTTTAAGGTTAAGAAAGTGGTCGGCGATGCAGGATTTGAACCTGCGACCCCTTGGACCCAAACCAAGTGCGCTACCAAACTGCGCTAATCGCCGATAATAGTGTTGAATACTTAAATGTTGAATTTAAGACCACTTATGAGAAAGTGGTCGGCGATGCAGGATTTGAAC
>NZ_DJHW01000020.1:843-17123 GCF_002433295.1 Pseudoalteromonas sp. UBA6610
CAAACTGCGCTAATCGCCGATACTCGAAGTAAATTGGGGTGACTGATGGGGCTCGAACCCACGACAACCGGAATCACAATCCGGGGCTCTACCAACTGAGCTACAATCACCACGGTATTTACTTTGTTTTCAAATGGCGCACCCGGAAGGATTCGAACCTTCGACCAACGCCTTAGAAGGGCGTTGCTCTATCCAGCTGAGCTACGGGCGCATCGAAAACTTCATAGTTTGCCTGTAAGCTATTCTATTATAAAAATAAAAGAAGTGGTCGGCGATGCAGGATTTGAACCTGCGACCCCTTGGACCCAAACCAAGTGCGCTACCAAACTGCGCTAATCGCCGATGCTTACGATTGCCTGCGAGTGACCTCGTTGACAACGGGGTGCATAATAGTGATTTGCCTGGGAGAGGTCAAACGTTTTTTGCATAAAATAAATCAATCGGTCATTTTTAGTTCATAATGGTTAAATATTGCAAAACTAAGCTGAAATTTAGACGCTTTTTTTGAAAACACCGGTTTATAACCTAAAAGCAACTTGGCGCTTCGGGCCTTTTCTGCGAAAATAGCCTGCATATTAAAAAAGCATTAATAAAATTAATTTTTTGCATACACCCCTCTTTATATGCAGATGCTTTTAAAATATAAGTATCGAAGTTTATTTAACCCCAATTAAAGGTCCCCCATGACGGCAAACATCATTGATGGTAAGGCAATCGCAAAACAAGTACGTAGTGCAGTGGCTGAGCGCGTAAGCGAGCGCGTTGCAAACGGTTTACGTGCACCCGGTTTAGCAGTAGTACTGGTAGGGCTTGACCCTGCAAGCCAGGTTTACGTTGGCTCTAAGCGTAAAGCGTGTGAAGAAGTAGGATTTATTTCAAAGTCATTTGATTTACCAGCGCAAACCAGCGAAGAAGAACTACTAGCATTAATTGATGAGCTAAATAATGATGGCGAAGTAGATGGTATTTTGGTGCAACTACCGCTACCTGAAGGCCTAGATGCTGAAAAGATTTTAGAACGTATTACACCACATAAAGATGTAGACGGTTTTCACCCTTACAATATTGGCCGCTTAGCGCAACGTATGCCGGCGCTGCGCCCATGTACACCCAAAGGGATTATTACCTTATTAGATTCAACGGGCGTGCGTTACAAAGGGATGCATGCGGTAGTTGTTGGTGCCTCTAATATTGTTGGTCGCCCTATGTCGCTTGAGTTATTACTTGCCGGTTGTACTACAACGGTATGTCACAAATTCACACAAGACTTAGAAACCCATGTGCGCCGCGCAGACTTATTAGTAGTGGCCGTAGGTAAACCTGAATTTATACCTGGTGAGTGGGTAAAAGAAGGTGCAATTGTGATTGATGTAGGTATTAACCGTTTAGATACAGGCAAGTTAGTGGGCGATGTTCAGTACAGTGTTGCAGAGCAAAAAGCTGATTTTATTACCCCTGTACCGGGTGGCGTTGGCCCAATGACTGTAGCAAGTTTAATTGAAAACACTCTAGAAGCATGTGAAAAATACCACAGTTAATTTAATGCCTTGGCATTAAAAAAGGGTTGCCAACTGGCAACCCTTTTTAGTTTAAAAGCTACTTTAGCGCATTTACGCTTTACGCCACGTTGTTTTACCTGCTGAGTCTTCAAGCACAACACCGAGTGCATTAAGTGCATCACGTGCTTCATCAGCAGCGGCCCAATCTTTGTTTGCGCGCGCTTCATTACGTTTTACAATCAACGCTTCGATAGAGGCTACTTCATCATCATCTTGCCCGCCTTGCAAAAACGATTCAGGTGCTTGCTGGGCAACACCAAGTACTTCGCCTATGCTGCGTAGCACAAATGCTAATTGCCCTGCTTGCTGTGTATCGGTGTCTTTAACACGGTTTAGCTCTTTAGCCAGTTCAAATAAAACCGGTAACGCCTCTGGCGTATTAAAGTCATCATTCATGGCTTTTCTAAATTTAGCCACGTACTCATTGTTTTCAATATCGCACGTTATTGGCTCAACACCACGAAGTGCTGTGTAAATACGTTCAAGCGATGAACGTGCTTGATCTAAATTCTCTTGCGAGTAATTTAGCTGGCTACGGTAATGCCCTGATATTAAAAAGTAACGAACTGATTCAGCGTCATATGTTTTTAATACCTCACGCACAGTAAAAAAGTTGTCTAATGATTTAGACATTTTTTCTTTATTTACTTGTACCATGCCTGTGTGGATCCACGTATTTACATACTTGCCATTGTTTGCACAGCATGATTGCGCAATTTCGTTTTCGTGATGCGGAAACTGTAAATCAGAGCCGCCACCGTGAATATCAAAATGCTCGCCTAAATGCTTTGAGCTCATTGCTGAACATTCTATATGCCAACCTGGACGCCCTTCTCCCCACGGTGATGACCATGAAGGTTCGCCTGCTTTTGCTTTTTTCCACAATACAAAATCAAGCGGATCGTCTTTATCCTGTGCAACCTCTACGCGAGAGCCTGCTTGGAGCATACTTAAATCTTGTTGCGATAGTGCGCCGTACTGCTCAAATGTAGAAACATCAAAAAGCACGTCACCGTCGTTTGCTACGTACGCATGGCCTTTTGCAATTAAGCGCTCAACCATTTCGATAATTTCATCCATATGGTTTGTAACCGTAGGTTCAATATCTGGGCGCAGCATGTTTAGGCTATCAAAGTCTTCGTGCATGGCTTGGGTCATACGCAAAGTTAGGTCATTAATTGACTCGCCATTTTCGTTTGCGCGTTTGATTATTTTATCATCTACGTCGGTAATATTACGTACGTATTTTAAGTCGTAACCAAGGTGGCGAAGGTAGCGGACAATAACATCAAACCCGACAAATGTACGCGCATGACCGATATGACAAAAATCATAAATGGTGATACCACACACATACATGTCGATTTTGCCTTCGACCATAGGTTTAAACTGCTCTTTTTGTCGCGTGAGTGTGTTGTATATTTGTACCATTTACTTTTAGTCCTTGACTGTTTGCTGAGTTGGCTATGTTAACACTTGAAAAGCCCCCGCTCTAGCGCTTTTTATACCCAAACCTCTTCAATACGCATGTTTAAGCAGCAATTAAAACCAATTTAGGCAAGGCCTTGATTGTATGTAATAGAGGTTCTGTTGTTAAAATTAATAACACTGTAAAAATCAGTTTTAAACCAACCTGTTTATTGCTTAACAGGCTCTTGTTCTGTGCATGGTTATATATTGAAAAAAATACCACAACGGCCAAATACCGCCTCGATATTAACCCCCTGTAAAACGCACAAGTATATACCTTGGGCAGCTTTGGATATATTGAACAAGCACTTTGTTTATCTTAGTTAACTAAGATAAAATAGCGCGACTAATTAAACCAGATATAGGAAACCACATGGTTGTTCTACACACTAATTTTGGTGACATCACCATTAAAATGTTTGAGCAAGAAGCTCCAAACACAGTTAAAAACTTTTTAGAGTACGCAAACTCAGGTTTTTACAACGGCACTATTTTTCACCGCGTAATTGACGGCTTTATGGTGCAAGGCGGTGGGTTTGTACCTGGTATGGAACAAAAAGACGTTAACGACCCAATTCAAAACGAAGCAAATAATGGCCTATCTAATAAAGTAGGTACATTAGCAATGGCGCGTACGCCTGATCCACATTCAGCAACAGCCCAATTTTTTATTAACGTTAACGACAACGACTTTTTAAACCACAGCAGCGAAACTTCGCAAGGCTGGGGTTACTGTGTATTTGCTGAAGTAGTTGAAGGCATGGACGTAGTAAATAAAATTAAAGGTGTAGCAACAGGCAGCGCTGGTTTTCACCAAGACGTACCGCTTGAAAATGTAATCATCGAAAACGTTACTGTAAGCTAAACGTTTACTCATATACTGAGTAATTAAGCGGGCATGGTACATTATGTATGCGCCCGCTTTTATTAAACCTAACTAGATGCCTCTATGACTTCTCAAACCTACTTTATTGCAGACTTACACCTAAGTGAAAACCGCCCAGATATTAGCGAGGCCTTTTATCGCTTTATAAATACACACATTATTGGTAAGCCCGTAGATGCATTGTATATTTTAGGTGATTTTTTTGAAGTATGGGTTGGGGATGACTGCGTAACAGAATTGGCTAGTGAGGTAGCAAAGCATTTAAAAGCCGTTAAAGATGGCGGTACACCAGTGTACTTTATACACGGTAATCGTGATTTTATTATGCGTGAGCAATACGCTAAACGCGCAGGTATGGTATTGCTAAACGAGCAAACGGTTATAGATTTATATGGCACTCCCACTGTTATTTTGCACGGTGATGAAATGTGTACCCAAGATATTGAGTATCAAAAGTTTCGTAAAAAAAGTCGCGGTTGGTGGTGGCCTAAATTAATGTTAGCAATGCCACTATGGTACAGAAAAAAAATTGCTCGCAATGCCAGAGAAAAAAGCAAATTAAGCCAAGCCGAAAAACCCATAGAAATTTTAGACGTAGTAGATGACGCCGTACTAGCGATGTTTGCCAAGTATAATGTAAGCAACATGATACACGGCCACACCCACCGCCCTAACGTACACACTTACACTGTAGGTAAGCAAACACTAACACGCACTGTACTTGGAGATTGGTATACTCAAGGCTCATATTTAGTGGTTACTCCACAAGATCAAAAACTCATTAATACGCCCTTCGCATAATCTCAAATCCTGACTATTATTTAAGTACTTTTTGGTAATAGGATAAGGATATATGTATAAAGCTATTTATTGTTTGGTGCTTTGTTGCATTTTTTCCAAAGGGTATGCCTCAGAAAATTGGCAGCTCGTCGCCGAAAACTCCCCACCCTATATTGGTGAGCGCTTAATTGATAACGGCTGGGTTACTGCCTTAACTAAAGCGGCCTTAGCTAATCAAAACATTAATAACGACATAGAGTTTACCAGCTGGAACAGAGCGCTGGAGCTTACCAAAATAAATAAAAAAGATGCAATTTTAGGCGCTTTTTATACAAAGTCGCGTACTGATATTTTTTATTATTCGCGCCCACTTGCTAACGTATACGTTGGACTATTTAAGCTCAAAGACAGACAAATAAACTATGACGGCAGTATGGACTCTTTACAGCCATACAGTATTTGTAAAGGCGTTGGCTACGCAGTAAGTGAAGTTTTTTCTGAAAGTAATGGCCTGGCCGTAACCTCAACTCGCGGGTTAATTAACAGTTTATATATGCTTCAAAAAGGACGAATAGACTTAGTAGCAGGCACTAAAGAAGTGGGTGAATACTGGTTAAAAAACACCGAAAAGCTTAATGAACCCGGCGCGCCACAAGTTGAATATATTTCGCCCGATTTAGAGCATCATCAACTGCATGTTATGTTTCCAAAGTCTGACCCTGATGCAAAACAAAAAAGAGACGCGCTTGAACAAGGCTTTTCTACTATTTTATACAATGGCACCGCAAAAGAGCTATTAGTAAAACATGGCTTTTCTCAAAGCACGGCGCTTGAGCTCATAGACTTTATAGAAAGAAGTAGCACACCTAACTAACCGGTGTGCTTGAAGAGCTAAATAACACTGCTTTAATTAGTAACTAGTGCAGGAGCGCCACTGTGAAATTTAAAGTCTTCATCAGGGCTAGTGATCAAATCAGCCTCAATTTTACCAAAAAAGTCGACTCGCTCAGTAATATCAAAATCAGCAATTTCTTGTGCCAGTGTTAAGTAATCTTGATAATGGCGCGCCTCAGAGCGAAGCAATGAAATATAAAAATCGCCTAAGCGTTTATCAACATGTGGAGCAAGTGCAGCAAAACGCTCACATGAGCGAGCCTCAATATAAGCACCTACAATTAGTTTATCGACTAATGCATTAGGCTCAAACGTTTTAACGTTACGTAGCATCCCTTTAGCGTAACGACACGGTGTAATACTGCGGTACTCTACTCCATACTCGTCCATTATTTCGAGCACTTGATAAAAGTGATGTAATTCTTCTTTTATTAGCATCACCATTTTATCTATTAAATCTTGCCCGTAAGGTGAGTTAGACTTTGGGATAATAGATTTTGTAAGTTTATTTTTAGCCGCTAAATCACGCCAATTACCTTCGCGTTTATAAATAAGTGTTTCAAAGGGCTTTAGCCATTCAAGTAATGCATCGCTGCTGTCTTTATCTACCGCGTACTTACGAATTAAAAACATTGCACTTTGCGCTGCTTTTAACTCACAAATTAAGTGATCGATTAAAATAATCGATAAATTTTCTTTTTTTACTGCCTCAATAACCCATTCATTTGGGGTTTCACACAATAAAAAATTATTAATAGGGGCTAAAAGTTCGCTATGTGGCACAGGGCTGCTCGTTACTTCAAATAATAAAAAGCCATTTTAACACGAAAAATAACGAAGAATAAAACGAGCTAAAACAACCTCTTTAAAATGTTAATAAGCAGTTAACTTGACTTTGTATATGAACTACACCATAAATATAGGTGCTGTATAAAAAACAAACTAACTAAAACTAAATTATAACCAACAGTAATACGTTCCTTTTATGGAGTACCGCTATGATACTGAACCACCTGTGGGGCATTTATGCCCACCCACTCGAAGAATGGCAAACAATAGATAACCGCCACGAAAGCCTGACTTATAGCCTGTCGCATATTTTACTTATTGCATTATTTCCATCGATTATGGGGTATTACTCATCGGTGTATTTAGGCTGGAGTATTGGTGCGGGCAACCCAGTATTTTTAACACATGAAAGCGCACTGCTAATTGCCGTGGCTATGTATGGTGCGTTAATAGCCGGTGTGTTTGCACTGGCCTATTTAGCCCATTGGATGGCCGTTACATTTGGTGCTAAACCTACCTTTACACAAACGCTTGAACTTGCCGCTTATACTGCTACACCCGTGTTTATGTCGGCCTTAGCCGCTTTTTTACCTGAGCTGTGGTTTGTTGTTTGCGTAGGCATGATTGCCCTAGCCTACTCGGTGTACTTGCTTTATACAGGCGTGCCAATACTAATGCATATTCCACAAGAGCGCGGCTTTATTTATGCCAGCTCTGTTGTTACCTGCGGGCTGATTTTATTGGTAATAATTTTAGCTGTAACCGCAATACTTTGGACTAACGGCATTGTGAGTCCAATGTTTACCTAATCAACCACGTTGTTTAATATGAAGTGTTCCCTTTCTTTCCTTCGCAAAAAAGGAGCTAATTAGCTCCTTTTTTTTATGTCTGATTATGTTTAATCACACATTAATCAGCTTCGTTGGCATCTTGATTGTGTATTTCAAGGCCTGATGACATGGCGTTTTCGCGGTTACTTTTAGCCGAGTCGTTACGTAATTGATCAATATGGTTTAAGTAATCTTGATCGATATCGCCGGTAATGTATTGCCCATCAAATACAGAGGTTTCAAACTTAGTAATTTCTGGGTTTTCTTGGCTTACAGCGGCAATTAAATCGTTTAGCGATTGAAAAATTAAGCCATCAGCACTGATGCTTTGGTTAATGTCTTCAACTTCGCGGCCATGCGCAATAAGCTCTGCGGCAGATGGCATATCAATACCATACACATTAGGAAAACGAATTTCTGGTGCTGCTGAGGCAAAATACACATTTTTTGCTCCGGCTTCACGGGCCATTTCTACAATTTGTGCCGAGGTTGTACCGCGTACAATTGAATCATCCACCAGTAAAACGTTTTTACCTTTAAACTCACGGTCAATCGCATTTAGCTTTTGACGCACTGACTTTTTACGCATTTCTTGGCCAGGCATGATAAATGTACGACCAATATAGCGGTTTTTAACAAAGCCTTGGCGGTAAGGTAAATCAAGCATGCGGGCAATTTCTAACGCCACATCGCATGAGGTTTCAGGAATTGGGATAACAACATCAATGTCTTTATCGCTCCACTCACGCGCAATTTTTTCACCCAGTTTAGTACCCATATTTACACGCGTTGCGTAAACCGACATACGATCGATGGTTGAATCTGGGCGAGCAAAATAAACAAACTCAAAAATACACGGCGCATAAGAAGCTTTTTCAGCACAGCTTTGTGAATGAAATTGGCCATCTTCAGTTACGTAAATCGCTTCACCTGGTGCAACGTCACGCACAAATTCAAAGCCGTCTGGCTTTAATGCGACGCTTTCTGAGGCAAACATGTACTCAGTCCCTTTAGGGGTTTCACGCTTGCCAAATACCAAAGGACGGATACCATTTGGGTCACGAAATGCTAAAACACCGTGGCCAATAATCATCGCAATAGCGGCGTAGCCACCGGTTACTTTGTTGTTTACTTCGGTTACTGCAGTGAAGATGTCTTCAGCGTCTAAATGTAATTTGTCAGACTTACTTAGCTCATGTGCCATGATATTAAGTAGTATTTCTGAGTCAGACGTTGTATTTACGTGACGACGCGCTTCTGAGAACAGTTGCTGCTTTAGAGTTTCAGCATTGGTTAAATTACCATTGTGCGCAAGCGCAATACCAAATGGTGAATTAACGTAAAACGGCTGCGCTTCAGATGAACTTGACGAGCCAGCAGTAGGGTAACGTACGTGGCCAATACCAATTGTGCCTTGTAGTCGTTTCATATGGCGGGTGTGAAACACATCCTTTACTAGGCCATTTGCTTTGCGCAAGCTAAACGTATTGTTTTCAATGGTAATGATGCCCGCGGCATCTTGACCTCGGTGCTGCAAAACAGTTAAGCCATCATAAATCGCCTGATTAACAGGAGATGTTCCGACTATCCCAACGATACCACACATGTAATTTATCCTCGCCGATTAACGGTTTACTGAATTTAAAAAGCTCGAGTTGTTTTCTAGATACGAAAAGAACCATTCAACAACAAAGCCAAATTCTGGAATCAAAATAGAATTGCCCCACCAGTGCGTGTTTGGTGCACCAGTAAAAGCATCAAGAAAGAAGAGTAACGCGCTCACGACCAACACGCCTCGTAACGCACCAAAAACAATGCCGAAGACACGATCGGTGCCAGATAAACCAGTACGTTGTACAAGCTCACCTAAAATGTAGTTTAGTAAACCGCCTAACAGTAGCGTCGCAAAGAAGAGTATGGCAATGGCCGCCGCATTTCTTAAAAGGGGTTCAGAAATACTTGTTAGGAAGGAAGCTAAATATTGGTAAAACAAACTAGAGATGATAAATGCGCAAGCCCATACTGCTAATGACATAGCTTCTTTAACAAAGCCGCGTATTAAACCGATGATGGTAGACAGTGCAATGATGCCAAGAATGGCGTAATCAACCCAGATCATATTAACCAATTAGTCGCTATTTTGGGGCGCATTCTATACCCAAACCTCGTTAATATGCAAGTTAAAGCGGGAGATAACCAGCAACTAGCACGTACAAAAACTTATCACTTTAACGGCTATTTTTAGCCCTTAGAAACAAAAAAAGCCTTACTATAGTAAGGCCTTTTAAAATCAATTAGAGACGCTGTATTGAGTGACTTTGCCGTTTAACTTGGTAAGCGCTTTAAGCTCGGGTAACTTTTTGGTCAGCTCCCCCTTATCAAGCGAGGGCCCAACAAACACTTTAGTCAATGTGCCGTTTGGCGTTTTAATTGGTTTTGTAAACGTTTTAAAACCTTTCGCTTTAAGCTTAGCTTGTAAGGCCTTAACATTAGCCGCATGGGAAAAACTACCTAGCTGAATTACATAGGCCATATCAGTGAGGTTTTCTTCACTTTTACGTGGTGCAATAGGTTTTGCTTTTACCGGCTCTGGCGCTTTAGCTACAGGCTCTGTCGCAGTTTGAGGCTCTATGCTTGCTTCGACTATTTCAGGCTCTGCTGCGTATTGGCTTTCTTTGCTTGTTAGCACATCGTCATCGGCAGCTATGTCTTCAATTTGCTCTTGTTTTAAAGGCTCAGCCTGCGCTACTTTTTCATCTATAGACTCTTGAAGGTCAATAGTTTTAAACTCAGAGCGTTCAGGGATAGCTTTAAAGCCCTCTTTGTAGTGGACCTTTTCGCCATCGAGTATATTAGGAATAAACACAATTGCTGCGATCACCACAATACTGGTTCCGACTAAACGATTTATAAAACCTGAGTTCACCGACTTTCTCTCTATTTTTTAAAGTAGTTTATAGCATCTGCAACAGTAAAAAATGACCCAAACACAATTAAAAGCGTATCACTTTGCTGTGTAGGCATAATTACATTAAGTGCTTCGTGCACACTATTATTGCGTTCATGCGTGCCTGTATGAGGTATAGTTTGCAACGCCGCGGCCATATTTTCAACGTTATCGCCACGAGGTATATGCAAGCTAGTAAGAGACCAGTGATCAATTACATGGCTTACCTCTTTAAGTACACCCGCTTTATCTTTATCAGCAAGCATAGCGACTAATGCATGAATTTTAAAGCCTTTATCTTTATAGCTTGCAAGCTTTAGTGCTAAATAACGAGCAGATTCGGGGTTGTGAGCTACATCGGTAAACACTAAAGGTGCAGTGCTTAACTGCTCAAAGCGTCCCTCAACAACTAAGTTAGCTAAACAATGCTTAATTACCTCATCACTTGGCAATAAATTTAGCACAGCTAAGGTTGTTAAGGCCGTTGCTGCATTTTGTGCTGGGATCGCTGGCTTATCTAACAGCAAATTATGATTTTTATATTGCCATGTAAAATGCGCTTCGTGCTCTTTGAATATAAAATCAGTACCGGATATAACCATGCCTGCTTTAATCTCAGCACCGTAATCGGTCATTGTATGTGGTATGTTTAAATCACCAATAATAGCCGGCGTGTTTTGACGAAATATACCTGCTTTATCATAAGCAACTAACTCTCGTGTATCGCCTAGGTATTCTTTATGATCTAAATCTATGGTGGTGATCACGCTTGCATAAGGTGTAACAATATTGGTGGCATCAAAGCGCCCGCCCAAACCAACCTCAAGCAGCACATAATCAACCTCAAAGCGTTTAAAAATAGCCAGCGCACCTAGGGTGCCATATTCGAAATACGTAAGCGCCGTGCTAGCGCGACCTTGCTCTAGCGTGTTAAAGGCATCCACATGGTATTGATCATCAAGCTCTTGGCCATTTATGCGCACACGCTCGTTGTATCTAATTAAATGAGGAGAGGCATACGTACCTACGCTGTAACCTTGCGCAAGTAATAGCGATTCTAAACAGCGTGCAGTTGTGCCTTTGCCGTTTGTGCCGCCAATAAGAATAATTTTGCTGGAAGTGTTTAATAAGCCAATGTTATTTGCAACAGTAGCAACGCGTTCGAGTCCCATTTCAATATTTGCAGGGTGAACACTCTCTAAATAACAAAGCCAATCATCAAGGCTTGATGATTGGCTAGGAATTGTATTTGTCATAGCGTGTAATCAGTAAAGCTGAAATTTACGCTACTCTATGCTCTTGTTCGGTAGAAGGCAAGTTCATAAATTTAGCAAGTACGCGTGCTAATGTGTCGCGCATTTCACGACGGTCAATAATCATATCAATTGCACCGTGCTCTAATAAGAACTCACTGCGTTGAAAACCTTCTGGCAAGGTTTCACGCACTGTTTGCTCAATTACGCGCGGACCCGCAAAGCCAATTAAAGCTTTTGGCTCAGCTACGTTAATATCACCTAACATCGCTAATGATGCAGATACACCACCCATGGTTGGGTCGGTCATTACTGATATAAACGGCAGGCCTTTTTCGCTCATTTTAGCAAGCGCAGCGCTGGTTTTAGCCATTTGCATAAGCGACATAAGTGCTTCTTGCATACGTGCACCACCTGAGGCAGAAAAACACACTAATGGCATGTTGTGCTCTAAACATTGGTCTACGGCATCAACAAAACGTGCGCCTACAACCGAAGCCATTGAACCACCCATAAATGAGAATTCAAAAGCAACCGCGGCAACAGGAATACCTTTTAAGCGGCCCTTCATTGCTACTAACGCGTCTTTTTCGCCACTTGATTTTTGGGCTGCGCTAATACGGTCTGAGTATTTTTTAGAGTCTTTAAACTTTAATACATCTTTAGGCTCGTGCTCAGTGCCAAGCTCCGTGCGGTCACCCTCATCTAAAAAGTGCTCTAAACGTTTACGGCCGCTCACACGCATGTGATGGTCGCATTTAGGACATACGTTTAATGATTTTTCTAGTTCAGCTTTATATAAAATTGAATCGCAAGCTGTACATTTAGCCCAAACGCCTTCTGGAATTTCTTTACGACCTGACGACTTAGTCGTTTTAGGTAAGATTTTTTCTAACCAACTCATTTGCAACTCTCTTAATGCTGTTCTGTGTCGCGAGTCTGCTAATAAGTAGCAGACAGATTTTTTCAATTAAAACATGAATTACACAAACACGGTATAAAAAACTGGTCTTAGTAGTTAGATAAACGCTTATAAATTCAACACTAACATTCCGAGTCAGGTAAAAATAATGGCCCTAGTGGGGTTTTAGGAATATTAAAGTGTTCTGGGTAATCTACATCTACTAAATAAAGACCCGCGGCTTTTGCTGTGGCACTGGCTTTAGCACGTTCTTTTAAATCTAATAGCTCTTTTAACCATATAGGTTGGTGCTTGTGTAGGCCTATATCCATTAAACAGCCGGTAATATTACGCACCATATGGTGTAAAAAAGCGTTCGCTTTAATATCAATAATAACGTAATCGCCCTGGCGATGTACCGATAAATGATGAATAGTTCTGTTTGCTGTATTAGCTTGGCAATGCAGCGCTCTAAAAGAGGTAAAGTCGTGCTCGCCAATTAAGTACTGACACGCCTCTTGCATTTTTGTTTCATCAAGTGGGTGATGAAAATGCGTAACGCCTTCATTCATAACTGCGCCTCTATAAGCGTAATTATAAATAACATAACGATAACGACGCGCTGTTGCGCTAAAACGTGCATGAAAGTCTTCACTAACAGGTTGTGCAAAACGAATCGCTATATCTTTAGGGAGTAACGTGTTCATTCCCATGGTAAATGCAACCATCTCACGGGGAGCATGGGTTTCAAAGTGTACAACTTGACCAGTGCCATGCACACCTGCATCTGTGCGGCCCGCACACACTATTTCAACCGGATGATTACAAATGCTCGACAACGCTTTTTCTACTTCTTGTTGTACGCTATTTACATGAGACTGACGTTGCCACCCACTGTAACGTGCGCCGTTGTATTCAACTCCAAGTGCTACTCGCATAATTACTGCTTTACCTACTGTGCTAATGAACGGGGCATTTTATGCTATCTCGCGATGCAATAAAAGTAACCTCGTCTATTTATAGTTATTCGCAAAATTAAGTAATTTATTTTACCCCAATAAAACACAGCGATAAGTTAGTGAGCTTTTAACGTCTTGGGTTTAATTAACGTCTAAAACTAATTAAGTGCTTTTATAGGTTAGAGTTATTCGTACCTATAAAAAAACCGCATTAACAAAGCTAATGCGGTTTTTATAATCATGAATGCTCTAGTTAAGTTTAGCTTTTAAACTTTGCGCTTCTTCTTGTACATCTTCAGGGCCACTTTCAATAACATCTTCAATCACTTTAAGGGCTGAGTCAAAGTCGTCAATTTCAATGTATGCTCTTGCCAAATCAAGCTTGGCAGAATAACCACCGCTTTCTAAGTCAACATCTGTTGGGTTATCGCCTGCCAGTAACGAATCAAAGTCACTTAAGCCTACGTCCATATTAACCTCGTCATAGGGTTCGTGCTCAAGTACTGAGTCATCGCTTTGCTCAAGTAGCGCGTCAATATCAACAAAATCATCGGTTGTAGCCTGCTGATCATTTTGCGAAGGCTCTTCTTGCACCGCTTTCGCTTCAACTTCAGTGTCTAAGTCTTCGTTTAATAGGCTATCAAAGTCGACATCAAATTCGCTGCTATCTTCTAAATTTAACTCATCCGGTTCACCTAACTCACTAAGCAACGCATCAAAATCGGTTTGCGTTAAGTCAGCCATAAACTCATCGTCTAGCTGCTCGTCGGGTATAACGTCTTCATTAGTCTGATCATCAGCAGCCTGTGTTAGCTCGGCTTCTAATTGCGAATTTGTTATTTCATCTTCAACGTCTTCTGAAAGTGCTTGTTCTAAAATTGCATCGTCAAAATCAGGCTGTTCCTGCGCACTATCCGTTGTTTTCGCCTCACCTAAAGGTTCCTCTTGCGGTAAAGGCGCATCAAGCTCATCGTCAATCAGCGGCTCGTCATCTAGGTCGGCTTCTAACGCATCAATACCAGTGTTACCAGCAAGTGCATTTGCTAAGTCTTGCTCAGCTTGGCTTGGCGCCATACCGCTTGCTTGTCCATCAAGTTCATCACCTTGTAACTCTTGCGGACTATATGATTGCTGATCATCTAAATCAATTTCGTCATCGTTATCAAGCTCTAACTCAGGGTACTCGTCAAGTTCTTCACTTGGAGTTACTTGCTCATCTAATAAAGCATTGAGCTCGTCATCTAGCTCATCAACGCTTTGCAATAAATCATCATCGAAAACCCCTTCGTCTTCATCCGTATTTTCAGATAAATCTAGCTGGCTTTCATCATCAGTTAATTCATCTAGTGATGACGTCACTTGAGCGTGGTTATCATCTGCACCTATATCATCGGTATGCTTCGGCTCAAGCTCTGGCTCTGAAAAATCGTTATCAATGAGTAACTCATCATCAAAGTCGTCTTCTAAGCTATCTAATTCACTGCCTGAAAGTGCGTTTGCTAAGTCTTGTTCAGCTTGGCTTGGCTGCATGCCTATTGCATCACCATCAAGCTCATCTCCCAATAACTCATCAGGAAGATATTGCTGTTGCTCTGTTACATCTAACGTCGCGGGCTTATCATCTGAAAAGTCTATATCATCACTAAGCGTATCATTTACAGCATCATTTTCAGGTTGGGTATCTAAAAGCGGACTCGCTGGTGTTTCTTGTGAATCAAGCGGATCGTCACCTAAATCAACCTCTACCTCTTCAATGTCATCATCAAGATCATCTAACGCCCAATCAGGGTTTTCAACATAGTCTTCGTCTGTAGCCTGCTGTAGCTCGTTGAGTAATTCATCAACACTCTTTAGGGTATCGTCAGTGTACTCTTCCTGTGCATCTTCTGGGTCGAGTAACGTTTCTGAACTATCCGTAAAGTCAGTGTTTTCAAGCAAGTCAGCATCAAGCTCAGGCTCCTCGAGAAGTTCTGGTTCATCTGCAAGTTCTGGCTCACCTTCAAGCTCTGGTTCTTCTTCGAGCTCAGGCTCTTCTACAAGCTCGGGTTCTTCTTCAAGCTCAGGCTCACCTACAAGCTCAGGCTCCTCGAGAAGTTCTGGCTCTTCTACAAGCTCAGGCTCTTCTTCAAGCTCAGGCTCATCTGCAAGTTCTGGCTCATCTGCAAGTTCAGGCTCCTCTTCAAGTTCTGGCTCTTCTTCAAGTTCTGGCTCTTCTTCAAGTTCTGGCTCTTCTTCGAGCTCTGGTTCTTCCTCAAGCTCAGGCTCTTCTACAAGTTCAGGCTCATCTGCAAGTTCTGGCTCTTCTAAAAGCTCAGGCTCTTCTAAAAGCTCAGGCTCTTCTACAAGCTCTGGCTCTTCTAAAAGCTCAGGCTCTTCTACAAGCTCTGGTTCCTCGAGAAGCTCTGGCTCATCAATAAGTGAAGACGCTAATGTTTCAATATCATCTTCGTCAAAATCTTCCTGTGCATCAGCTAGATCTTCGACTGAATCAGCTAATGCGCTATCAATATCTCGCTCTGTATCATTATCTGTTGCTACTTGAGCGGCAGGTGAATCTTCAACTTCATCAATTAAGCTGTCTATGTCGTCTAAATCAAAGTCATCGCTTTCTTCAACTAGCGCATCAGCAGGAGCTTCTTCGGTTGTATCGCCGGCTTCATCAATTAAGCCGTCTATGTCGTCTAAATCAAAGTCATCGCTCTCTTCAACTAGCGCATCAGCAGGGGCTTCCTCAGGTGTATCGCCTGCTTCATCAATTAGGCTGTCTATGTCGTCTAAATCAAAGTCATCGCTTTCTTCAACCAGCGCATCAGCAGGGGTTTCATCAGGTGTATCGCCCGCTTCATCAATTAAGCTGTCTATGTCGTCTAAATCAAAGTCATCGTTTTCTTCAACCAGCGCAGCATCAGTAGGTGTTTCTTCGGTTGTATCGCCGGCTTCATCAATTAAGCTGTCTATGTCGTCTAAATCAAAGTCATCTTTTTCTTCAACTAGCGCATCAGCAGGGGTTTC
>NZ_DJHW01000020.1:17528-21899 GCF_002433295.1 Pseudoalteromonas sp. UBA6610
TTTCTTCAACCAGCGCAGCATCAGCAGGGGTTTCTTCGGTTGTATCGCCGGCTTCATCAATTAAGCTGTCTATGTCGTCTAAATCAAAGTCATCGCTTTCTTCAACCAGCGCAGCATCAGCAGGGGTTTCATCAGGTGTATCGCCGGCTTCATCAATTAAGCTGTCTATGTCGTCTAAATCAAAGTCATCGTCTTTTGGTGATTCTTTATCAGCTTGTTGATCTAATAGTTCATCAATATCAAAGTCATCATCCTCTTCTTGGGCTAGCTCTTCGCTTAAGGCGGCCAACTCATCATTGCTTTCTAAGCTGCTATCTGCGGTAGGTTGCTCAACCTCAGGCAAGTCAATTTCAGGCAGGCTATCGTCCTCATCAAATAAATCGTCTAGGTCGTCACTGCTTAAAATATCGTCCGAATCTTTTGTATCATCTAAATCAAGGTCAATTTCATCATCTTGTTTTTCATCTACAGGTTCATCAAAGCCCTGCTGCATGAAAACGTCTAACTCGTCCCCTTCACTGCCTTCGTCATCAAAAACAATATCATCACTTAATAGGCTTTCTAATTCGTCTTGATCGAGCAAGTTTTCTGAATCAGAAAATTCATCGTCTAACGCATCATCGAGAGAATCATCAAATGCAATATCATCCTCTGGCAAAATATCGTTGCTATGATTGTCATCTAGTTGAATATCTAAATCATCAAGAGGGTCAGGAATGATTGGATCGTCTAACGCATCATTACTTTGCGGCTCGTCTTCGGTAAAGCTGGGCGTTTGTGGCAGAAAATCATCGTCATCTTGAGTTTCTTCGTCTTTATTGGCGCGCTTTCGTAAAAACATCACCACGGCAAAGATAATTAATAACGCAGGAATGGTCATTAATAAAATAAGCACAAGTGGGTTAGACATTAAAGCGCCTAGGTTAAAAGGTTCTTCTTTTGGTACTTCTTGCACTTTTTGCTGAGCTATTATTTCGTTTTGTTTTTCTATTAGCTCTTTTAGCTGTTTTTGAATTTCGCTGTCTTGACCTAGCTGTTCTTTTACATTGGCAAGCTCTTTTGAAATACCCGACAATTGTTTTTTGAGATTATTATTCTCAGCTAATATTTCTTCTACATTATTAACCGAGCTTTTAAATTGCTGCTGCAGCTCAACAAGCTTATTACCTTGCTGCGTTTTTATTTCATTTAATTCTTTTTGAATTTCTTTTTTAGCGTCGTCAACATCGGCTTTACGAGCTTGTGTTACTTTAGTTTGCGCGGCGTTAATTTCACTGGTGGTTAGTGTGCCATTTTTCTTTTTTTCCCACAGCGCGTCATCTTGCTCTGAGCGTTGTTTAGCAAGCTGTGGATTTACGCGTCTAATTTCCGCTAAGGTGGGTATTTTTAAATATGCACCACTTTGCATGTGGTTTAGGTTTTGTTCTAAAAAAGAATTAGGGTTTTTGTTATACAAGGCTTGCATAACTTGGTAAATACTAACTGAGTTATCTGGGCGTACTTTGGCAGCAATACGCCATAGTGTATCGGTTGGCTTTATAGGCCCTATTGATCGCCCTTGCGCACCATAGTCAGCGCCTTTTGGCCCCTTTAATTGGGTGCTGTCTTGAGAGTAAATTGGAGTTACTACCAATGCAGACGCTAATATAATAAGTGAAGCTAAACCGCGCATGCTGATCCTTTAATGTGTAAATGTTAAATGCTTTGCTATTTATTTAGCTGCTCAACATTAATTATTCTTGCCGTAACCAGCCAAATAGCTGATCTACATTTGTTATTACAATCTATTTTTATTGCAAGCTCTATTCCAGTTACAAACTATAAACCAGTTGCGGCCTAATATCCATTGCAACGCTTTGAAAATAAATACCTTAAAACTTTATTCTTTATACTATTTTATCGTGATAGATCAAGGCGTTTAGTTTAGTAGCAACGCTAAGCGGCAATAATTTGGCTCCCTTAAATACAAAAGCGGCAAACTATAAAAGTTTGCCGCTTAATTTACACGCAATGTTAGCGGGTATTTATAAGTAGTTAGCGATTAACTCTTCCGCTATTTGCACACTATTAGTGGCAGCCCCTTTGCGGGTGTTATCACTTACAACCCACATATTTAAACCATGAGGGTGCGAAATATCGGCGCGTAAGCGGCCTACGTAAACTGTATCATTACCACTGGCATCTGAAACCGCGGTTGGGTAATCGCCCTCATCTTCAATAAGCTCAACTCCTGGGGCATCATTTAAAAGCTGTTTAACGTGCTCAAAGTCATACGGCATGCGTGTTTCAATGTTGATTGACTCAGAGTGGCCAAAAAATACAGGGACACGTACACAGGTTGGGTTAACAGCAATAGTGGTATCACCCAAAATTTTATGCGTTTCGTTTACCATTTTCATTTCTTCGCGCGTGTAGCCGTTATCTTCAAAGGTATCTATTTGAGGGATAACGTTAAATGCAATTTGCTTAGGAAAAATTTCGTTTTCCATTGGGCGAGCATTCATTAAATTAGCTGTTTGTTTTGCTAATTCATCTACGGCTTCTTTGCCTGCACCAGATACGGCTTGGTATGTAGATACATTAATGCGGTCAATACCATAAGCATCGTAAATTGGTTTAAGCGCTAGCATCATTTGAATAGTAGAGCAGTTAGGGTTTGCAATAATATTGCGATTTCTAAAGTCTTCAAGGCTTGCTGCATTAACTTCTGGTACCACTAGCGGTACTTCAAAATCATTTCTAAAATGTGAGGTGTTATCAATTACAACACAGCCCGCATCGGCTGCAATTGGCGCGTATTTTTCTGATACACTGCCACCAGCTGAAAACAAACCTATGTGTGCCTGGCTAAAGTCAAAGCCTTCTACGTCTTGTACTTCAATGGTTTCACCACGAAACTTTATGTCTTCACCTGCGCTGCGGCTACTGGCTAGTAAAAAAAGTTGGTCTACCGGAAATTTACGATCTTCCAGGGTTTCAATAATTTGACGACCTACTAAGCCTGTAGCGCCAAGTACAGCAACGTTATATTTTTGCGACATATTTTATCCTCTTTAAGCAGTGTTAAAACAACACTACTAGTTAAATTAGTTTGCGGTGTTAAAGCCAAGCTGAGCGAGTGCATCTGTATGCTGTGCACTCCCTCTTACCGTTAAAGTGCTAAACTCACGCCTGACTGGGTAGTTTTTACGTAAACTATCAAACCTGTCTTTTGCTAAGTTGCGCAGCAAAATGCCATCATCACGGCGTACGTCGTAAATTAAATGCACTAAACGCGCAATATCAGCCTCAGTAAAGCTGCTTTGTAAACTTAGGCTTGTAACAGCAGGTTGTGGTAAAAAATCAGCGAGAGATTTTTCTGCGGTTACGCCTTCTAATTTACACAATGCTTGGTACAGCATTTGTGTGCCGCGGGCTTTTCCTTCAAGGGTATGGCCGGCAATGTGCACGCTGGCATAGCGCACATGATCAAGCAATGGAATTAAAATGTTAGGCTCGTTTTCCCAAACATCCAAAACCAAATCTAAGTCTGCCTCTTGCTCCATAACCGATAACAAAGCTTGATTATCAATTACTTCTCCGCGGCTCGCATTTATAACTGCTAACCCAGGCTTTAACGCTTTAAGGCGTTTTTCATCAATTAAATGATGCGTTTTGTGCTCACCGGTTTTAATCAGCGGTACATGAAAGGTAACCGCATCTACGCGCTCAAGTAGTTCGTCAAGCTCAACATGCTCGGCTAATAAGCCCTGCTCATGTTTAATTGGGTCACATAATAAAACATCAACATTAAGTGCTTTTAGTTTTTGTGCTAAACAGCTGCCAATGTTACCCACCCCAACAATACCTATTGTTTGACCACTTAAAGGGGCTGCGTTTTCTTGGCTTAAGGCAAACAAGCTACTTATTACATACTCAGCCACCGCCACTGCATTGCAACCTGGGGCACTACTAAAGGCAATGCCTTTATCGTTTAGTAACTGTGTATCTATATGATCAACACCAATAGTGGCGGTACCTACAAAGCTTAATTTATTAGCGTGGGCAAGCAAGTCACTGTTTACTTTAGTAACCGAACGCGTAAGTAATACATCAACATCAATTAACGCATCGGGTGTTAAGTTTCGTCCATCAAAGCGCGTTACCTCACCAAAGTCTGCAAAATACTGCTCAACTAAAGGCATGTTTTGATCGGCAAGAATCTTCATTGGGGAGTCCGTATGGCAAAATGAGGCGCTATTGTAACGAACAACCGAGCCATTACACAAACTAAAAAGCCGAGCAATGCTCGGCTTTTAATCACTATAAAGAGAAAACGAATTAACCTTTATATTTGCTCATAACTAATGTGGCGTTTGTACCACCAAAACC
>NZ_DJHW01000020.1:22226-62421 GCF_002433295.1 Pseudoalteromonas sp. UBA6610
AAGCTATTAGACATAACAGTATTAAGCTGTGCATCACGGCGCTCAGTTACAATGTTAAGGCCTTGTGCTTGCTCATCTAGCTCATCTACGTTAATAGATGGCGCTACAAAGTCGTTTTCCATCATTAAAATTGAGAAAATAGCTTCGTGAACACCCGCAGCACCTAGTGCGTGACCCGTTAATGATTTAGTCGCACTAATAAGCGGCGAGTTACCACCAAATACTTCTTGAATAGCGCCTAGCTCTTTAACATCGCCTACCGGCGTAGATGTACCGTGCGTGTTTAAATAATCAATTGGTGTATCAACGCCTTGCATTGCTTGGCGCATACAGCGTACTGCGCCTTCACCTGAAGGTGCTACCATGTCGTAGCCATCAGATGTAGCACCGTAGCCTACAATTTCTGCGTAAATATGTGCGCCACGAGCAAGTGCATGCTCAAGCTCTTCTACTACAACAATACCGCCACCAGCAGAAATAACAAAACCATCGCGGTTTGCATCGTACGTACGAGATGCTTTTTCTGGTGTTTCATTATATTTGGTAGATAACGCGCCCATTGCGTCAAATTCCATTGCAAGAGTCCAGTGGAGCTCTTCACCACCACCGGCAAAAATAACATCTTGCTTGCCTAATTGAATTTGCTCAACAGCGTGGCCAATACAATGTGCAGATGTTGCACACGCAGAACTTATAGAATAGTTAACGCCTTTAATTTTAAATGGCGTTGCTAAACAAGCCGATGTCGTGCTTGCCATCGTACGCGGAACCATATAAGGACCTACACGCTTTACGCCTTTTTCGCGCAAAATATCGGCCGCTTCTACTTGCCACTTTGAAGAGCCACCACCAGAGCCAACTAATAAACCCGTGCGCTCATTAGATACTTGCTCATCAGATAAGCCAGCATCTTCAATTGCTTGCTTCATAGAAATATAAGAGTAAGCAGCAGCATCACCCATAAAGCGCATTGCTTTACGGTCTACGTGTTCTTTAACATCAATATCAATTTTGCCCGATACATTACTACGTAAGTTGTAATCGGCAAATTCTTGGTTAAAAGCAATACCGCTTTTGCCCGCTTTTAGTGACTCTAATACTTCTTGTTTGTTATTACCGATGCTTGATACAACACCGATACCCGTAATTACGGCTCTTCTCATGGGTAATTCCCTTAGCTTGATACTAAATTACTGTGTATTTTACGCTGTTTTTAGGTGTTAAGTGGTCAGCTTTCTAGCGTACACCTGTACTCTGAATTTAATAGCTTATAAATAACGCCAGACTATTTCAAAGAAAACCCGTAAAATAATTAAAAAATACTGTCTAAAAATTTAATAAGTCATGATAAAAAACGCCCAAATACACTTTAATGAAGTAGGCACACCGGTAGCCGATAACTTTGACGATGTTTATTTTTCTAATGACGACGGCCTTGCTGAATCGCATTACGTGTTTTATCAACAAAACAATATACAGGCGCGGTTACAAAATCATGACCAAACGCATTTTGTTATTGCCGAAACCGGTTTTGGTACTGGTTTAAACTTTTTAAATGCATGGCAACACTTTAATGACCACCTTGCCAATCAACAAGTTCAAAATCAAGTAGACAAACGGGTTAAGCGATTGCATTTTATTTCGTTTGAAAAATACCCGCTTAATGCTGATGATCTAAAAAAAGCACTGCAAGCGTGGCCAACATTAAACAAGCTTAGTGACGAATTAATAACACACTACCCTATAAATTTAGGCGGCTGTCATCGCATAGAATTTAATAACGGCCAAGTTATTCTTGATTTGTATTTTGGCGACGTGCTTGATTCAATAAATGCAATGAGCTACCCGCAATCAGGGGTGGTTGATGCGTGGTTTTTAGATGGCTTTGCACCGAGTAAAAACCCTGACATGTGGCAACAAAGTGTGTTTAATGCCATGGTTGATATATCGCGCAAGCATGCAACACTTGCCACATTTACCGCTGCAGGCTTTGTACGCCGAGGCTTAATAGCTGCAGGCTTTAGCATGCAAAAAGCGAAAGGCTTTGGCCGTAAACGCGAAATGCTGATAGGCCAATTAGCACACGCTAATAGTGCACAGTCATCACCCCCGTACTTTGATCAACCCCCTGCCAAGCTAGAGCATGTTGCTGTAATTGGCGGAGGGATTGCGAGTAGCTGTATTTTGCACAGTTTGGCTAAGCGTGGCATTAAAAGTAGCCTATTTTGCCAAGATGAAAAACCAGCTATGGGCGCTTCACATAACATACAAGGCGCGGTTTACCCCCATCTGCAAGCTAAAAACTCACCTCATAGTGAATTATTTGCGCACAGTTTTTTATACGCTAAACGCAGTTACCAACAACTACTAAAAAATGGCTTTAATTTTGATTATAGCTGGTGCGGTGTACTGCAACATGCGGTAAAAAAGCCTCTTGCCGATAAACATCAAAACTTAGAACAAAAACAGTTATGGCCTCAAGCCTTAATGCGCAATGTAACTGTAGAGCAAGGAGATAAACTGGCGGGCGTAAAAACCGGCTACCCCGGCGTTTATTTTGAGCAAGGCGGTTGGGTAAACCCACCCCAGCTAGTTGAGGCAATGCTAAAAGCGGCCAATAGCCTTAACCCTATTAATAGCTATTTTAATTGCCATATACAGCAGCTTACTAAAACCGATGCAGGCTGGTATTTAACCCACAAGCATACCCAATATGGCCCTTTTAGTGATGTAATAATATGTGCAGGTGAGCATAGCGATGCGTTTGAACAAACAAACGCATTACCTATTGTAGGGGTACGTGGTCAAGTATCGCATATTCAAGCGAGTGAACAATCTAAGCAGCTTAAAACCGTGTTGTGCCATAAAGGTTATTTTACCCCCGCCTATTTAGGTAAACACTGTATGGGCGCTACATTTGAAAAAAACACAAAAAGTCGCGCCGTTACAGACAAAGACAACCAGCTAAACCATGAGCAACTACTTAGCTTTTACCATCAAAGCGACTTTGCCACCACATTAGGTGACATCACCTGCGCTAAAGCAGCTGTGCGCTGCACATTTATAGATCACTTGCCAATGGCAGGACAATGGTGTGAGCAAAGCGATTACAGCACCGCCTTTGCTAATTTACGCCTAGGTAAACGCTATCAATACTCACCTCTATGCAAGCCACAACAAGGCTTACATATTTTTACCGGATTTGGAGCGCGCGCATTATGCAGCGCACCGTTATTAAGCGAGCACTTTATTAGCACGTTAAATAATGAACCACGCCCACTCAGCGAGCGTGTAAGCCAGGCCATTCACCCTGCGCGTTTTATAGTACGTGATTTAATACGAAATAAAATTTAAATGACATCATTCATTTTTTGCGTAAAATAATAACCATAAAAGGAATTTATACCAATCCGCTTAATTAAGTGATCAATTTTGAGGCTGGAAAAACCTGTTGATGGCTAAGAAAAAAGTTCGCTATTTAGTTGTTCTAAATAAGAATTTTTTAAAACAGGTAGCGACACGGTTAGCACCGCAAAATGATTAAGTATTATTGCGCACTGGTATTATATAACCAATGCGCACCATATGTATGAATGCGGATGGGTATCAATAAAAGGATAACAATGAAAGCTTTAACCTGTGCTGTAACATTACTCGCCGCTATATCGTTTAACACATTTAGCCAAGACGTAACCGCCATCCCCTTACCTGAAGAATTCATCACCACCATGGATGTAACTGGCGAATACCCGCTGGTTAGAACAGGGTATTTAGCTGCTTCTATTGATGCTATTTCTAAATTTTATCAGCAGGCCCTTGGTGTTCCCATTAACAGCAAAGGCGATAATAACTACCGCACCCTTTACTATAACTACCAAAACCATGCTGTTCGCATCAGTTTATACCATCATAATTATGTTACCGAAGTGAGCATAATGATTGAATAAACACAGTAAAAAGCGGCTAATTTTCATGCTCAGTTCAGACTCAATTTTTATTTACTTTTAAATAACCACTTTGTTGAGAAAAACAGCATTTTACCCTTTAAAAACGAATGCCTACCCCAAGGTCTATTTGTACTAAATACCTTTACACTAAATTGAGAAGGAATTAATTATGAGTAAGACCCTAATTATTGGCGCTAGCGGACAAATTGGTAAAATGGCAACCAAGTTGCTTTTAAACAATGAACAAAATGTATCTGCATTAGTGCGTGACAAAAGTAAGTTAGATGATTTAGATAGTCCATTTTTAACTATTGTTGAGCAAGATCTCGAAGGAGATTTTTCTGGTGCGTTAAAAGATTGCGATCAAGTTATTTTTGCTGCTGGCTCTGGCGGAAGTACAGGCACAGATAAAACCGTGCTAATTGATTTATGGGCAGCCACCAAAGCAGCAACGTATGCTAAAGAGCATGGCGTAAAGCATTTTATTATGATTAGCTCTATTGGCGCTGACGATCCAGACTCAATTGAAAGCGACTTAAAACCTTACTTAGTTGCCAAACATATGGCCGATGAGCACCTTATCAACAGTGGCTTAAACTACACCATAGTGCGCCCAGGTGGGCTGACCGATGAAAGCGCCTCAATGAAAGTAACCACCGAGCGTCCAAACGATCGTTCTAAAGCTAAAATTAGCCGCGAAAACGTTGCCAATGCCCTATTACATATTGCTACTAACGCATTTAACGGTAACCGCGTTTTTGAACTATTTGACGGCGAAACGCCCATTAAAGCAGCTGTAAAATAAACACTCTGGTTGCCCTTTGTAAACCCCCTTGCAAAGGGCAACGTATTTAAATGCTAAATCGCACGCGCCCTCTCTTGCTTCACTATATTTATTAAATGTAAACAACACGTTTAAATCGCTTTATAAAAGCCTACACACCGCGTTCCTAATAAAACAACATGAAAAACAAGCACTTCCACTAAAATCACCGCAAAACAATGCGTTAAAAACTCAACAGAGCAAATTTCGTTCAGGCTTTTTTACTAGTTTAATAAGGTTAAATACTAGAAACCCCTTATTTTATCTGGTAAATTAACAGCGTGTTAAAACAATAATAAAAATTCCTCAATGGAAGTTGCACGAATAAGGACATAGCGTGAGCGCCTCATTTAAAATTATTTTTAATGGTCAGTTACACCAAAATGCTGACATTAGTACCGTACAAGAGCAACTCTGTCAGTTTTTAAAAATCCCTCATAATGTCGCTGTAAAATTATTTGATGGCCGAGCCTACGCACTCGTCAAAGACCTATCGAGTATTGATGCAGTTAAAACAGAATCTAAACTAAAAAGCTTTGGTTTAATCACCAAAGTAGAACCGCACGCAAGTGTAAGGGCACCCCAAAGTGCCGCGGGTACTAAACTGGTTGTTGCTCGCAATGAGCCAGCAGTAAAAAAAATAGCTAATACAATAACCAGCATTAAAAAGTCCGGCGTAAATAGCCCAACCGCCTTGCCCAAATTAGCACTGCAAAGCGCATTATTTTTTTGTTATAGCTTATTATTCATCTGCCTTATTTGCTCAGCAGTAATAAGCTTTAACACACTTAAAATGAGTATGATAGACAGCTCATCAGCTTCGCCCTCAACAACATTAAATTACGTTCATTATAAGCAGTACTTAGCAAATCAAAAAAAGCACCCAGAAGTCACCTTGCCTAACACCCACAACACAGATGAGCTTAACCAAGGGGCGCAGCAAAAAATTGATAGCTATTTTGCTCGTTTTTCAACGCATATAAACAGTTACGCAAAAATTCTAAAGCAACCAAATATAAACAGCATGGGCGCAGAAAGGTTAAAGCAGCACCTACAAGAAATAGATGCGCTAGGCACTGAACATGTATTTTGGGAGCAATTAATTAACCTTGCTAAATCGCTCAATAACGACGCCCATGTAATGAGCAAGCTTGGTAATGATAACCCTGATAAAATTCAATGGATCAACGCCGTTGATTGGATAAGCCAAAGCTACATTAGGCAACAACAAAATAAGCCTGACGCTTTGCCCGTCACGCCTACAAACACACATCTCGCCAAGTCACCGATATTAGATTTAACTCTACTAATTAGCTTAATGTCGTTTTTAACGCTTATTATTATTAGTATTAAAATGAAAGTAAGGTCGATAAAAATGAAGCTAGCCGCTACAAGCATAGAATAAATTAAAACCATAAAAAAACCGCCAATCTGATTGCTCAAATTGGCGGTTTTTTATGGTTTTTAAGTAACGAACTTAAATACCTATATTGGTGGAGCTGGGGGAGTCTTAACGGAATAAATAACCCACTGTTTTTAATGGAATTTAAAAGCAAACACCCACACCAAAGATACCATTCTTGGTACTGAAAATAAGTATGATATGTAATTTTAATAGTACAAAATTCTTTACTAACCTTAACTTTGTAGATAAATAAACTTCCTGACTGGTAACTTATGATATCTCACTAAATCATCAATAAGATAAATAGCAAAGTAGCTTTCTTTTTCATTGTATTTGTTTGCTATGTATCGTGACCTCAGAAGTATAAAAATCAACACTTCAGTTACTAACCTTATCGCAATCCATATCTCAGCAAAAAACATAGCTGCTATTAACAACATAAAAGCGACTTTCACCCAGCCATAATGAGCGATGTCGTATACTAATTCAAAGAAATTTGCTGAGGCACTGGGGTGAAGCGACAATATAGTACATAAAGAGCATAGTGCGAGTGTAAGCGCCAAAATACGAGGTTTTGCCGTTTCATTATAAATCATTTGAAAGAAGTCGAATGTTCTATAAGTCCAAAGCCAATGATGTCCTGATATTCTGTTTAAGTAAGGTTTCACATCATCAACATATTTAATGTAGTCTTTCCTATCGACAGGAAAATACTTTTCAAGCCAGATTATTTTTAGTTGATTTAAATTTTTACTACCTTGATGACCATATTTTTCACTAAAATCTTTAACTACCGCCGACTTTATTTTTATGGCAAACCAAAATATAAAAATAACAAAAATGATTATGTAAACTGCGGAAAAGGATTGGCCACTAAACGACTTGAACTCATCAGAGGTCGTAAAGCCGTTACTAAAATAATAAGATAAGTAGATCCCTACTGCCGCATGCATTGAAATAAGCAGAGCTACTGGTAAAACTCGCTTCACACGCCCCTTCAAGCTGTAAAACTCTATGTAATATTGATTAGCAAAAACATAAAACTGATCCATCAAAGTCCCTTTAATAAATAATTACTTGTTCACCCAATCTAAGTGATTAGCCTTAAAAATCTCTACACCTTTCCTACGGACTCGCTCTATCCAATCTTCCGCTTTATTAACGCCAACGTTAAAATGCTCAACAGCCGCTTTTTGCAGTACTCGGTGCTCATTTTGTATTGTGGTTGGCATTAGCGCAGCATCATCCGTATTGATACATACTGTAATTGACCCTTTTCTCAAGCCAAAGCGGTTATACTTTTCACTCTGCTTAAGCCAATCCTGTTCAGGTGGGTCCCATCTAAAAATAGGATGTTCGTAATAGTGTTCAAATCGACCAATATAAATATTAGAGGTTGGGCAGGCTTCAATGATAATGCCTTTACCTGCATATTTCTCCATTTGTAAGTCTTGAATAGCTTCATAAAGATCAAGTTCCGCAGCGGAGACTGAATCAAATTGCATGCGTCCCTTAACATAGAATGGATTTTCCCCCTGTTTAGGCTGACAATGGATAATGACGGGCTTTTTGCGTGCAGCAAAGTATGCGTCATCTCTGATATGACCTAAAACATACTTTTGCCATAGTTTAAATGCCTTGCTTGTAATTGAGCCACCAACCTGTTTATCAAAATCAATTATCCAGTCACGGTATAAAGGGTTCAAATGATCAACTTTAGGTAATGTTTGCTCACAAGTTTCTAAATTTAATGTTTCTGGACAGTTACGTCGCAACTTCCAAGCTTCATGCATATCTCTTACAGTATACCGTTGATTCTCAGAGTTCCGTTGCTCATCAACATATAGTTGCATAGACCAAAAGTTAATTTTTTCTTGGATCAGCTGAAGTACCCCTGTAAAACGCGGGGCAATTTGAATCACTTCGAGTGCCTTTTGATAACACCATACTAAATTATCAATGTGGTCACCTAAACTTACATACGCTGTTTGTTGTCTTTGAGCCCAAACTCGCGGCATAACCCCAAGTGCTAACGCATGCCCTAACCTATCACCGCTTTTAAAATCACAGAAATACACAGCTTCATCTATCGCCCTTAAACCTGAAAGTAAATGACTATAATCTTCACCTGAATGCACGGTTAAAAACGGTCGTGTGAAACGTTTGCTGAATATGCTGGTGGTAGGATGTTTTGCGCTTCTAAGTACACGAAGCGCAGGGGCAAACACTTCTATTGGTAACTCATTTTCGTTCCCTGCTAAGTCATAGCCACGAATAGCCTTGCGCAAGTCAATATTTTGTTTAACTGATAAGTTAAGATCAAATGCTTTAATTTCCATATCAGAAAAAGTAACCAAGCCTTTAAATCTCTGCAATGCAGTCACTTGTTTTTTAAGGACATTGCGAATATTGGCTTGGTACTTATCCTCTTTCTTTACTAAATCACCTTTCAAACTTCGAGAAAAATGGATAATAAAATGGATATTTTCGGCAAGTGAATGTTTTAAAGCGGCTTCTAAACCTTGTTGTAGACCTTTAGCCCCTATTTTACCTTTATCATTAACAACAACATTTGGGGATACTCTAAATTCACGCAGTGTTCGGTTATCAATATCTGCAACTAAACCATCTAACCTGCTGTTATTTTGATAAGGAAGATATCTTTTTTTACGAGCACTAAAACCAAATGATTCGACAAACTGGCTTAGGCCTGTACCCCATACAATCATATAATTACGCAGTATATTTGATACTCGAATAAATTGCGCCGCTATAGTTGGGTCTTTAAGTTCAGTGCTTACCACTCCAATGCAAAATAATAACCAGCGTACATCCGAACGAACAGGTTTACAGTGTGCTTGTAAAAATGCTTTTTGAGCAAGAGTCGTAGCCAACTGTGTACTTAAATAATACAACGCCAAGCAATCATCTTGTTCAAATTTTGGATTGTCCAAATCGACTCTAGTTGTTTTTTCAGGTTGAGTAAACGCGTGCTCCACCAGCTTATCCGCAAGTTGAAAGCTCCAAATCGGTAAATTTTCTTTTTTATATTGGCCACTTTCAAATAGAGTATATTCTGGACGCTTAGGCCAGCCCCTCTCTGATAGAGTTTCACCATAGAGCGCAAAACTTAGTATTGAAGGCCCTGTATGCCCATGGCCGCCTAAATGAACATGGTTATCTGCAAATAACTTACCTGCTTTATCCCTTGCTAGTGCATGAGGGCATTGCTCTGTTATAACAGCATTTATAATGTCACTGGCGCTAAAATCATACTCCCTAGCAATATCCTTATATGCTTGAGCAATAATCCAAGTACCATCTATAAGCGATAAAAGCTCTAGCCACTGCTCTAATTTGCTCTGTTTAACTTCAAAGTGGCTTCCTTGCCACTCTAAAAAAGTATGGGCTAAGCGAGAAAGTACGCCATTAACAGTTATATCCGGCTTATCATATTCATAGGCATGTAGTTGGCTAATTACATCCTCATCACGTAAATTTCGATGTAAATAAGGCTGGTAATCTTGTATGTAACTAGCTAAACGCTTTAAAAAATCTTTGCTCAACACATCATCTTTGCTCAGCTTTTTAATGGCTTTATCCGATGAAAGAAAAACGACATCAGCAAGTAATAAGTCATTGGTCAGAAGCATCAAGATTTACCATTTTTGTTAATATCGTAAAGTACTTTTATAAAGTTATGTGCCTTGTTCCCTGAAATGATATTTAAGTCATCAAAATTAATCGATTTATCATTGAAATCGCTTTCAAAATAATCATATGCAATTAAGTCGTTCTCTATCGCAGAGACTAATTCTTTCTTTGTCGCCTTGACTGTATCGTAATATTCAGAATTCTTTTCCAGATAATCTTTAGCCTTTTGAATCAAGCGTTTTGGCAATCTATATTTCAAACGTTTAACATCGTTGAACTTACTTTGGTTTTTATACAAAGAAGATGATTTGCCATCAACGCTTAAGTTTTTATCCTTTGGAATTTTCCCCAATTTAATTCTCTTCTCAATGACAATATCTCCATCACTTTCTGATTTGATTATCTCAAAAAGTGGATGCGACTCTAAAGCCCTAATAAATTGCTGCTCAATACTCTCTGGTTCTTTGAATTGACTATTAAAACGTGCCATGTTCCTATTAAGCGTTCTATCACTACTCTTAAATAACTTTTTGCTTCTAATTGTTTCATGATTCTTTGTTACACCAACATTTGCTTCTATCGACTCCCCTTTTATCATAGCGGTGTAAGCAGAATTCAAAGTCATCAATTCAAAGCGCCTAATATGATCCGTTAAATATTCACCATCTGCGGTATTTGAACCGATATAATTTTCGAATTTAAATGAGTGAAATGCAGTGAATATTTTATTGAACATAAAAGAAAAAATCGGGAGTAACTTTTCGCTAGGCATAGTTTCAAAAAACGCGCTATGTGTTTCTCGCCACTGTATTATTAGCTTTTCAAGTACTTCTATATTGCTGATATTATCAGCCACTGTTGGTGTTGTTATGTTATCTATATCCTCATCCTCACCACTGATTATTGTTTTAGTGGGCGCGATGTTAAATATACTGTAAAAAGGCCTTCGGCTAAGTATGTTATCAAGGCTGTTGGTAGGAGTTTCATTCTTCCCCAAAAGGAAAGAGTACAAAATGAGTTCAAATGCCCTACTTATAAACACATATTTATTACTATTACCCATTGTTGAATAGAGATCTCCATACGTGTAAACATCCAGTAATAATCTATTCAAGTTGTATTTAACTGTGCTCTCATCATCTTTGTTGGCTGATTCTTTAGAGCTAATTTCTTTGGCTTTCTCTTTAATTATAAACTCAGAAGGATTGAGGTCATTCGATTTACTTGCCTCTTTAGCCTCACCTAATGTAACCATACTTTCTAAGTGAAAAAACTCTAAAGGAGGCAAACTAGATAAAGTCCTATCTTCATCATTAAAACCAAATTCAATTAAGGATATATTATCTAAAAACCATGTATTGTTATCTTGCGTTTTCTTCCATGGTTGAGTTGTTTTAAACCTTCGTTCCTTCAACTCGATTAACTTGGTTTTATCTTCAATACCCAAAGAATAAAGCTGTGATTTTAAAAAAGGCTTATCTGCCCAATTTAAGTGTGTGCTTTTTATTTGTGCTTTAGGGCTAAAGCAAAATAAATCCGAAATATTAAATATATCCTCGATATTTCGATTTTTAACCGTCAAGTAAGACTCCACATTTGCATAGGCTTGGCCATTTTGTTTGTGCTCAGCCCAGTTAATAAAGCCCTTCCAAAGCTTATAACTGAGATCTGCATTTTCCTGAGCGAGCTCTAGCTCATGCGGTAGCACAGTTCGAGTAAATTGAACAAGCTCTCTTGCAGAATCGGGTTTAGGCCAATTTTTTAAAATATTTTCATTTGAACAAAGTGGATAAAATTGTGACTGGAGTGCTTCAACATATTCTCGGTATGGATAATCCCCCTTTCCTGAAGCAGTTTTAATAAATAGCGATGGCGAAATATAGTCTATCGGTAATAAGCTTAGCCGCATCTGATTAGGGAACACTTTTGTTAAATATGCATCCGTTAAATTATTTGAAAAGTTTTTTCCTTTAGCTATTAGCTCTTTGTTTTTAGTTTTCTCTCTATATGCTTTTTCATCAAAATGAACATGTACCATTTGTTCGTACAGGCTAAAATCACCACTCACGATAGGTATAATATAAGGGCAACCTAACAACCTGCGTACTTCATCTACAACTTCGTAGGCTCTATCTAAAGCCATATCCACATCATCAATAGGTAACGCAAGTGCTTGAGTACCTAAAATTTGAATTGCGCTTTCAACAAAGTCGTGAAAATACCTTTCGACATTAATGCCTGATTTATACTGCAAAACTTTATCAATACCACTACAACCTTCAAACTCTTCCTTCTTCCCTAGAGCATCAGCTAGTTTTTTTAATTTTTTATAAAAGTCACTTTTCAAGCCTTCGTTTACATTACAATTATTTCCAGAGTTAAGCTTTGCCTCTACTTCACTATATATCTGAGCAATAATAACGTTAGCAAAATTATCTTGCTCAATGAGCATTGTTGGATCAATTGATTCAAGAAAATAAATTTCTGACTGACTCTTTAGCGCTTTTTTACAATGCACATCCCACATCGCTTCACAGTTTCGAAGAAATACTGTTTTACCCGTTCCGCGCTGACCTGTTACCAATATTGCATTATGTGATAGCCAAGTTTTAGATTTATTTTCATTTCTAGCCTCTTTATATTTTTTAGCATCATCTAAAAAAATATTCAGCTTCTCAACTAATTTATCACGTGCTTCATATTGCCAAAACTCTTTATCATTGATCTTTTCATCTAGTACGACAAAGTTATCGAGGTACTCTTCTTTGCTCAAATCTAATATATATTTTGTTGTCATTTTTGTTATTTCCTTAATCCCTTAACCCAACCGAAAACACCTTCATGTGCTGCGATGTAATCACCAACTATATCTACGTGAGTTTCGATTCTATTTTTTGATTCAAGTTCGAATAACTTAGATAAGATATTTTCTTGCTCAATGTTTATATATTCTCGATCTGTGGGGAGTTTTTTTCCTCGAATACTTAAACGATATTCTCGTGCTAAAATTTCAAGCTGCTCTTTCATTAAGCGGTTCCTGCTCCATGCTCTGGTATAGCCTTTAAGTCTATTAACCAAGTAGCTAACAAATAAAATCATACCTGCAATACTGAGAAACAAACTGACAATCAACCTTAAGTAGCCATACTCTAAAACATCAACACCAAATAAGAATGGTGAGTAGATTAAACCAGCTGATAGCAAGACAATTACAAGCGATACAAACGTAAACCTTTCATTAATCTTTTTTTTAGCTTCGAAATTAGTCACCCTTTTGGTGTATTCAGCAATATAAAAGTCAATTTCATCTATAGCTACATCGTCATCTATAGGGTCGCTATTATGTCGTTTATCATTTTTGTTAATCACAGCATATGTTAACGCCATACATTTCATCCTAAAAGTAAGTGGATTTAACCTTTGAAGCGGTAATCGCAATTGAATGCTTTTACTTAAAATACGTGCTTGATCTTTATGTCTAAATTATGGAAGGATTTTGGTCTGTTAGGGAGTGACATATAATTCCATTTTTTGTAAGACTCAGCTAATCCGTTATTTAACAAATTATATTATATAAATTTAGCTGTTAAGGCAAAAAGGCTTTGAGATGATTGGCACGATTTATATTGAATAATGCACTTTTTTAAAATTAAACGAGTAATTAACCTGCCAATACCGACTATTTGATATAGATATTGTTGGTTACTATTTAATAATTTAACTACCCATAGCAGTTTAATTTAGACCATCATCCAATATCGTACTACTAGCTCCTGAGAATGCGAAACAAATCAATTGCTTTAATTAAATTTTATCCATAAAAAAACCGCCAATCTGATTGCTCAAATTGGCGGTTTTTTTATGGTTTTTAAGTAACGAACTTAAATACCTGTATTGGTGGAGCTGGGGGGATTTGAACCCCCGTCCGAAAAGCCTCGACCGTCGGTACTACATGTTTAGTATTGTCATTTAATTAACCTTTAAATCCCGGACAAACACGGTAGATAAAGGCGAGGCCGCTTAGTTTTAACGCTTCAACCCCGGCCAGGGTTTCCGTCGCGATCAGGTGTTAGGGTGACACTCCAAAATCCAGTCCACAAGAATACATGGAAGGAGCGCTAGCCAGCCTAAGCTGCTAGAGAGTAGTTATCGTCGTTTGCGATTACTTTAAATTGCGGCTTTTTACGAGGCAAACCGCACCTCGACATGCACCTCAGGCTTCTTGAATTCCGTCGAATCCTAATCAGCCCCTGAAATATGAATTTCTTTCAGTGAGGGCAGTATAACTGAGTAAACGACTGATACTCAAGGGGTGTGACACTTTTATTTTAGCTAACTGAATCAACTGAACAGTAAACAAGCACAAGTTTGTAAAAAAGCAAACAAATACTGAACATTTACTTAACATGTCGGTCAAGTTGTGCTCAAATAAGGAGTTAAATTTTACACTAGCTATAAGGCTTTAGTAGTAAAAGTAATAATCATAATAACAGGCATATTACGTAGGGAATTTATAAATGTCGGTTTTTTTATTTAATGAACAAACGGGTGAGCTGGCGTTATCTGCACACCCTATTGATAATGGATTTCCGGTAACGAGTGCTCAACTTATTGAGCTGCTTGAACAGTCGGATTATTGCGAGTTTGAAGTACTCTCTGGCAATATTGGTAAGTTATTTTCACCGAGTAAAAATTATCAGCAAGAATCATTAGTAATTGCCAAAGCCACGGACGCGAGCATTGTTATTAACGTTGATGAAAAAAACATGGTTGCAGAGGCAACGCTTACCACGGCCAAAGGCGGCGCATTACTCTCTATGGAGGCAGCTCAAGCAGCTTTAGTTAAAGCCGGTGTAAAAAAGGGCATTAGTCCTCGTGCACTTGATACGTTTTTAGGTCAGCAGTTTTCTCACCCTGCAGGTACATCATACAGCGCTATTGTGGCTCATGGCCGAAACCCTAAAGAAGGCAGTGATGCGAGGTTTGTTCGCCTTTGCTCTACTGCGCAAGACCGCGTACTTAGCCCCCAAGCAAAAGAAGGTGGCAAGGTCGATATGAAAGACCTTGGCGCGATTATTACGGTAAAGCCCGGCACCCCTTTAATGCAGCGAGTAGCAGCTACTCCAGGTGAAGATGGCTATACGGTTTTTGGCGATATGATCAAGGCAACACCTGGTAAAGAACATCAATTACAGCCCTTTGAAGGCACAAAAATAGATCCTAATAACCCAAACATGCTCATTGCCGATTGTAAAGGTGTGCCTGTGGCCTTACCTAGAGGCATGCGGGTTGACGATGTTTTGTGTTTTCATAACGTAGATGTAAGTACAGGCCACGTTGATTTTGATGGCAGTGTAATTATATCTGGTGATGTAAAAGACGGTATGCGGGTTAAAGCCAATGGCGATATTACTGTATTAGGGTTTGTAGAATCAGGCACGATTGAAAGCCAAAGCGCGGTAACTATTATGCTCGGCGCTATTGGCCGTAAGCGTGAAAATGAAGAAGCATTTACGTGCGAAATTTCTGCCCAGCGTACTATTTCTATTGGCTATGCCCAGTACTGTAATATTAAAAGTGCGCAAGATTTATTTATAGAACGCCAAGCATTACATTGTAATTTAAGTGCAAGGCGCTTAATACGTGTTGGTAAAGCAGGTAACCCTCGCGGCAAAATAATTGGGGGCAATATTCTTGATGCTATGCGTATAGAAACAGGTGAGCTAGGTGCGCCGGCAGGGACTAAGACCCGTGTGTTTTTAGCTCAAAACTGGCATGAACTGCGCTCAAAGCAGTCTCAAATAATTGATTTTGAAAAAGTGTTAGCAAGTAAAACATCTGCACTTAAACAAGCTAAAGAAAAAGCGATAAAAATTCCAGTTGCTGCTCAACGCCAACAGCTACTAGATAAAATTGCCGCTAATGAGCAGCATATAAAAACTCGCGCTATGCACGTACAACGTCAAAAAAGATTGGTGAAGCAAAAAATTTCTCAGCTATTGGCAACTAGCCGACTTAAAATTAACGAAATAATGCACCCAGGTGTGGAGCTTAAAATAGCAAAAGACACAAAACAGTTTTCGCGTATTTACCCACCCCACTTAGTAAAGCTTTCTGAGGGAAAAATCACTCAGTCGTTTTAGTATCCTCTTCGGTGTTTTCAGTTTCTTGGGCGTCACTTTCAGGTAGTGGCGCTAACGGCCAGCCCCCTAGTTCTTGCCAACGATTTACTATTAAACAATATAGTTCTGCTGTGCGTTCTGTATCGTAAAGTGCCGAGTGTGCTTGGCTGTTATCAAACTCAATCCCCGCGGCTCTACATGCTTTAGCCAGTACCGTTTGGCCTAACGCTAACCCTGCAAGCGAGGTTGTGTCGAAACTCACAAATGGATGAAATGGCGTACGCTTAATATTGTTACGCTCAATGGCTGCGTTTAAAAAGCCATGATCAAAGGCGGCATTGTGTGCCACTACAACTGAGCGTTGACACCCAGCAGCTTTTTGCGCTTTACGTACTGCTTTACAAATTTCTTTAATTGCTTCGTCTTCTGGTACAGCGCCGCGCAACGGGCTAAACGGGTCTATGCCGTTAAATTCAATTGCGGCTTGTTCAATATTAGCGCCTTCAAAAGGCTCTACATGAAAATGAACGGTATGATCTATGCTGAGTAACCCTTCGTCATCCATTTTTAAAATTGATACGGCAATTTCAAGTAAGGCGTCGGTTTCTTTATTAAAGCCGGCGGTTTCTACGTCAATAACAACAGGAAAAAAGCCGCGAAAGCGTTGTGCGAAAAGTGTTTGCTCAGTATTTGCCATAGTCTTCTTGGTTTATGAGGATAAGCTCACTATTATGTCAAAATTGGGGGCTACTCGGCTAGGGCTTTATAAATTATTTAATTAATATATTGTAGGCATGCTATTTGCTTTTAAATAACTGCTAATTGTATTGGCTGTTATTAATTCCCATCGCATTAAATTACGGATACTAGTATGGCGCCTAGAAAATAGCGCAATAACAAGGCGAAAATTATTTATAGCTTTGTTTTACATCAGTAAGTTTAACGCAGTGAGCGGGCTATTTAATACGATACGAAGATTATGTTTTTAATTAAGTTGGTACAGAGCCCTACTTTAGCCGTACGCCAAAATATTGGCTTAGTAGATTAACCGGAGCGTTTTATGAAGTGTAAGTTGTTTTTTATTAGCGTAAGCCTTGGCACCGCCTTGATGAGTTATTCATCGCAAGCGGCTATGCGCCAATACAGCGCAAATCAAGATAACTCCAATTGGGAAGTTATAAAAACAACGCGCTTACAGTGTCAATTAAACCACGAAGTGCCCTACTACGGTGAGGCCATATTTAAGGCATCGGCCAGTAAAAACAAAAACCTAACTTTTAATCTAGATATGGTTGTGCGCCCCGACAATTACGATATAGCCGGTTTAAAGGCGGTGCCACCAGCATGGCGTTCAGGCCTGCCCGCGCGTGATATAACCACGATGAAGTTACTTAAAAAGTTTGATGGTGAGCTTGGTAATAAAACCGCATGGGAAATGCTAACTGAACTTGAAAAAGGGTTTCATCCTACCTTTTACTACCAGGACTGGCAAAATAGTGCCGACAAAATTGCCGTTGGTATTTCAAGCGTTAATTTTAAACAAGCCTATTGGGCGTTTTTACAGTGCCGCGATGAACTTTTACCATACAGCTTTGAAGATATTTCATTTACTGTAATGAACTACCAATCAAATAGCAGTAAGCTCACTAAAGAGTCGCAAAAGCGCTTAGATAAAATTGCTGAGTATTTAAAAAATGATACCAGTATTGAGTCTATAAGTATTGATTCGTATACCGATAGCTACGGTGGCCGTTGGAATAACTTAGATTTATCGCGTAAGCGTGCTAAAGCTATAAAAGATTATATGGTCAGCTTAGGGGTTGATGAGGGCAAAGTACAAACCACAGGCCTAGGTGAAAAACGTTTTGTTGATACTAACGAAAATATTTTAGGGCGAAATAAAAACCGTCGTTTAATTATTCAAATAGCAAAAATGTAACCGCCCTAAACTGCTAACTACCGCTGCGCCGCTTTATGAGCTTATCGCCAAACTGAAAAAACGTTAGGCTCAAAAATATAATTATGGCTCCTATAATAAGCTCCTGACTTAAAGGCTCGTTATTAAGTAATGCGCCTAGCGCTAATGCAAAACTAGGTGTAATTAAACTACTTAATGCTACAGTACTGGCGTTTAACTTTTGTAATACATGAAAATACACTAAAGCCCCTACAATCGAGCCAAAAATACCTAAATACGCAATACTCCATAACGAGCGAGCACTCCAATAATCCATACTTATTTGCCCATCTACCAGCCACCACAGCAGCCCAAATAAAGGAGTAACAAAAACCAGCGCTCCAAAAGTGGTTGCCATCGGGTGAATAGCAATTTTTACACGTTTGATCATCACCCCACTGAGACTAAATAAAGTAACGGCCAATAACACATACATCAGCCCTATGCCCTGAGTTTGTGAGGTTTGTAGCTGGTTATAACTTACAAAATAAAGGCCTATTAATGCACAGCTCAGCGCTATTAATTTAATAGGGCTAAATTTAGGCTCATTAAGTAACCTTTGTGCTAAAAAACCAGAGAGAATAGGCGCAAGGCCAAACACTAATGAAATAATACCTGAAGGTACTGTGGTAGCAGCCATGTAACTTAATGACATACCGCCAAAAATACCCAAACTGGAGTATGCATATAACGTACACGCGTTTTTGCTCCAAGGTACACGAATATTGGCTATAGCAACAATTAACCCAGCAACAAATAAGCCTATAATCATGCGCATTAAAACGGCGAGCGTTGGTGCTACAGTTTCACTGCTCCATACAATACCTAAAGGCGTAGTACACCAAATAATGACAAGTAGTAAATAAGATAATTTAACTGGCACACGCCATTCCTTTGCACTGAGGAGGTAGAAACCCTATTAAAGTAAATTATACGCGCGAAAGTAATACGCAGTACATATATAAACGCCTAAATACAGCTGTAAATTCATAGTTACATTATTATTTACCGGCATTTATTACAAAACTATTTATGTTTTAAGTAACTAGTTATATCTTGAGTGCCTCTCACACATTTTAGGATAGTTAAGTGCTTAAAAATAAAACAATAGGCAGCATGTTAATTGTTGCAGGCACCACCATAGGCGCAGGTATGCTGGCATTGCCAATAGCCTCTGCAGGGCTTGGATTTAATACCGCGCTTGCACTGATAATAGCCAGCTGGTTACTGATGACCTACACCGCTTTATTAATGCTAGAGCTCCACCAATACGCCCCTAGAGATGCAACGTTAAACACCTTAGCAAAGCGCTGGTTAGGAAAACGCGGCCAGTACGTTGCTAACTTTTCGATGATATTTTTGTTTTACGCCCTGTGCGCAGCCTATATAGCCGGGGGTGGCGCGCAGTTGCAGTCGCGTATTAGTAGTGATTTGAGCATAAACATAGCGCCCCAAATTGCCTCTATTGTTTTAGCCATTGTAATAGGTAGCGTGGTTACTTTAGGCACCAGTAAAGTAGATAAACTTAACCGCGTGTTATTTACGATTAAAATTTTAGTACTAGGCAGCTTGTTTTATATGCTTACACCCTATGTACAAGGTAAGCACTTACTTGAAATGCCCGTTGAGCAAGGGCTGATTTTATCTGCCTTACCCGTTATTTTTACCTCATTTGGTTTTCATGGCTCTATTCCGTCAATTGTTAAGTATGTGGGGCTAGAAACAAAAGTATTGCGTAAGGTAATGATTGCAGGGGCTGCTTTACCTTTAGTGATTTATATTTTTTGGCAACTGCTTAGCCAAGGGATTATGCAGCAAAGTGATTTACTCAATAGTAATGGCTTAACAGGCTTTGTAGAGAGTGTGGCAAGTATTGCGCATAATCCGCAGGTAACAAGCGCTGTTACGCTGTTTGCCGACTTAGCATTGGCCACCTCTTTTTTAGGTGTTAGCTTAGGGTTATTTGATTTTTTTGCTGATGCATTTAATAAAGGCGACACCAAGTCAGAAAGAATAAAAACCGCACTAATTACTTTTATTCCCCCTTTAGGGTTTGCGTTATTTTACCCTCAGGGATTTATAATGGCGCTAGGCTATGCAGCCATCGCCCTTGTGGTATTAGCAATATTTTTACCGGTTTCTATGGTGTATAGGCAGCGTAAATCGGGCCCTCAAACGGGATATCAAGTGCGAAGTGGTAATATGGGATTAGCGGTGGCAGGGCTGTGCGGCGTTGTAATTATTGTCGCCCAATTTATGCAAATGTTGGGATTAGTACCCGCTATTGGTTAATAACAAACCTAACCCCTTTAGCTTAAAAAGGGGTTAGTTAAAAATGTTAAAATACCCGAGACTCACCACGGCCTGTAGCCTGAGAAGCTGCTTGTAACTCACCGTCTTTATTTACAATAACCTGCAAATCGCCAAAACGGCGCTCATCCAGTGTGTAGCCCATTTTTATAAGTTCAGCTTGTGTGTTTTCACTGAGCCCTGCGTGTATTCTGATCACGTTTTTAGGCCATAACTGATGATGAAACCGCGTGCTATTAACAATATCGTTGGCGCCCATGTTAAATTCAACCGCATTTAAAATAGATTGATACACCGAGCTAATAATTGTTGTGCCCCCAGGCGAGCCTGTGACCATTTTAACGCTGTTGTTTTTGAGCAGTATGGTTGGCGACATTGAGCTAAGCATACGCTTTTGAGGCTGAATTTCATTGGCTTTACCGCCGAGCGCACCAAAGGCGTTCATTACCCCAGGTTTAGCGCTAAAGTCGTCCATTTCGTCATTTAATATAAAGCCTGCACCTTCAACCACAACGCCACTACCAAAGCTTAAATTAATCGTTGTGGTATTGGCCACTGCATTACCCATTTTATCAATAATAGAAAAATGCGTGGTTTGTTCACTTTCTTTGAGGCCTGGTTTTATGTTTTCGGTGGTTGAAATAGCTGTTAAAGAAATATCTTTACTGCGCGCTTTTAGGTAATCAATATGAGTAAGCTCAGTCACTGGTACATCAAAAAAGTCCGGATCGCCCAAGTACTCTGCTCTATCGGCAAACACACGTTTACCTATTTCAGCAAGTAAATGTACATATTGAGTAGAGTTATGTACCAGCCCCATTTCGCTTTTTTTAAGCTCAAACATTTTTAGCCACTGCAAAATAGCTATTCCGCCAGAGCTTGGTGGTGGAGAGGTTAATACTTCATAACCGTTCCAGTTAGCTTTAATCGGCGTGCGCGACACAGCCGTGTAATTAGCCAAATCAGTTTGGTTAATAATGCCGCCGTGCTGGTGCATAAAGTTGGCAATAATGCGGGCTGTTTCGCCTTTATAAAACCCGTCTTGACCGTTATCTCTTATGCGCTTTAAAGTAGCGGCTAGCTCGGGCTGTTTAAAAATCTGATTTGCTTTTATATCTGCAAAATAGTGTTTAAAATTTACATTTATATTTTGTTTGTCTAAATGAGCAATGTATTGTGCGACCCCCTGAGCCAATTTGGGCGGCACTTTAAAGCCTTGCTCTGCTAGGGTAACCGCTGGCTGTACTAATGTTTGCCATTTTAAGGTGCCGTGTTTTTGATGCGCCAGCCACATACCGGCTACGCTCCCTGGTACACCACTTGCATGAATACCATAAATTGACTTGTTTTTAATTACATCGCCCTTGGCATCTAAATACATATCTCTGTGCGCTGCTTGGGGAGCCGTTTCGCGATAGTCTATAAAGTCGCCTTTTCCCTCTTTTTGTATAAGCATAAAGCCTCCCCCGCCAATATTTCCGGCTTCGGGAAGCGTTACCGCTAATACAAATTGCGCAGCAATAGCCGCATCAACAGCATTTCCACCTTGTTCTAAAATAGCTTGTGCTGTATCTGCACTAAACGAGTCAGGCATTGCGACAGCGCTTTTAGTAACTTGCTCCGCCTGCACGCTAAATATACAAAAGTGTGCAATCAACACACTCTTAACAATGAGCCGGCTTGGTCGAAAGAATAACCCCATAAAACATCCTTACTTTATTATTTGAATATCGCTTGGCTCATTTATGCATACCATAGAATGTTAGGTCAATGTTTATACAAGTAATTTTTTGTATGCTATAACGCCTTTGCGTATAAAACGGCATCCAAATCGCCTTGCTCATCAGTGTGTATATAGTTTTTAACCCAGGTAAATCCCAGCTTTTGCATGACGCTAATTGAAGCTTTATTATCGGCCAGTGCCATTGCTGATAGTGTTTTTATCTCTGGCTGCATTTTTAAGGCGTTACATAATGCACTAGCCGCTTCCGTTGCATAACCCTGTCCCCAACTAGATTGCTTAAAGCGCCACCCTATTTCAATATTTGTAAAATCGGGAGTTTGAGTAAAAAAGTGCATAGGCCTAACAAGCACCCACCCTATAAAAGAGTCCTCTTTTTTAAGGGTGATTTTCCACAGCCCCCAGCCTTTGTTTGCATTTTTATAGGCAAGCATTCTGGGAATCCCTATTTCTTTAATTTGTTTCAGTGTCGAAGGCGTTCCTCGGTTTATGTATTTCATTACCGCGGGGTCTTGATCTAGTTCATGCAGCAGCGGCCAATCGTGTTCATTCATTAATTTGAAATTTAAGCGTGTTGTTACAGGTGTGTTCATCTTCGCTGTTCTATTATTAAGTGGAATTAATTATTTGTCTCTAAGGAGAGATAGCACATGAACAAATTAGCAGGTTTAGCTTTATTAGGCACTTTAATTACACTAACGGGCTGTGAAGATGCTCAGGAAGTACAAGAAGATGCAAAAGATAAAAGCGCGCAAATGCAAGAGCAGCTTGGTGATACATGGAACGATGTAAAAGATAAAGCCACAGAGCTTAAAAATGATGAGTCATTAAATGAGCTGCTTGAACAAAGTAAAGCAATGGGCTTAGACATGTACGACGATGGCAAAGAGATTGCCGTTGACGCATGGATAAAAAGCAAAGAAGCAGCCGGTGAATTAACCGAAAAAACAAAGCAAAAAGCGCAAGAAATCGCTGAAGAAATTGAAGAAGCTCGTGAAGAACATGCTGAAAAACAGTAATATTATTGATACTAATTCATTTAATTAAGTAATTTGCTTTGGGGTAAAAACATCGTTTAGTAAGTAAAAAATTGCTATTTAGGTGTGCTTAACAAGCGTTTTTAACGCACTTAGCGTGGGGCTTAGCCTCTTAAAACACTTAATTATTATTGCTGATTGGTATTAAATAGTATTTACAAAAAAAGGCTGCAAATAACATTATTTGCAGCCTTTTTATTAATGCGCTTATACTATAATTAAATCGCTTCTTCGTCTTCTTCTGCGGTGCGTATACGTACTACACGCTCAACATCTGTGACAAATATTTTACCATCACCAATTTTGCCTGTTTGCGCTGTTTTTACTATTACTTCTATAGCGCGTTCAACATCTTCATCGGTTAGCACAATATCAAGTTTTACCTTAGGTAAAAAATCCACCATGTACTCAGCGCCACGGTAAAGTTCTGTGTGACCTTTTTGACGACCAAAACCTTTTACTTCACTTACAGTCATACCCGTAATACCTACATCTGATAAGGCTTCGCGTACGTCGTCTAACTTAAACGGTTTGATGATTGCTTCTATTTTTTTCATGCTCACTACTTATTAAAGCTTTAGTTGCCTCGATTTTAGACAATCATCGAGTTCATAGCAAACAAAGCAATTGAATTCGATGATAAAACAACCAAGCGTGGTATAATTATTTATAAGTCTGAATTATAAATCATTCTCAACTAGCTATAATAACAAATGTAGTAGGTATAAATAATATGAAAAAATTCCAAACTGGTTTAACTTTATTAGAGCTCATGGTGGCAGTAGCCATAGTCGGTATTATCGCCTCTATAGCTCTTTGGGACAGTAGCGATATGCTTGAGGAAAACCGCGCTGAGAATTTCTTGCTTGAACTAAAGCGTAATATTAGCTTTGCTCGCTCACAAGCCGCCAGCACAGATGAAATTGTTGTTGTGTGCCCTACTGGCCAAGGTAAAATTAAAAACAGCAAAGACACTTTCAACTGCAACAAAAAGTGGGACGAGAATAAAATTATTGTTGTATTTATCGATGTAGATAACGATGGGCACTATAATGGCGCTTCCGATACACTGCTTAGAGTCATGGAAGAAATATCAGATAACGACAAGTTAACCTTTACAGGAAATGAGCGTCGCTTGCGTTTTAATACTAGTGGACGAATTACCACAAACCCAGGTGACTTTATTTTTTGCCCCAATGGTGGCACTGAAAATAATAAAGCGCTTACTTTATTGCTATCAGGTACTGCTTTTTATGCCGGTGACAGCGCACTTAAGTGTGGTTAAAAAACATACAATTTAAGTTGTCATATTTTTATCATTTACTACACTGAGCTAATACATTTTTTGACTCAGGGCTTCAGGGATGAGGTTATCTACCCAAACTCAGGCTGGCTATACGCTTTTAGAATTAATGGCATCTATTGCTATTGTGAGCATTGTTAGCCAAATTTCTCTATCGGTTTTTCCTGACTTTTTAGCGAAAAACCGAGCCGACAATCATGTTAGTTTGCTGCACAGAAACATTAATTATGGCCGCCTTTACGCCATTGAAAATGGCACTTATGTTACTTTGTGTGCTTTAAAAGATAATCAATGCACTAAAGATGAGTGGGATGGGCAAATGTCGCTGTTTATTGATAACGACAAGTCTACGTCATTAGACACCGACGACTTATTAATAAGCACATTTGAAAAAATCCATGATGCAGATTCTATGCAATACCCCCGAAGTGCAATTACCTTTCGGCCCGATGGCTCTTTAAATGGTTTTCAAAATGGAACATTTATATATTGCCCAAATAAAGATAAAGCCAACCTTGAGGGGCTGGCTTTATCTGTCAGTCAAACAGGCCGTATACGAATTAAATCAACCGACAAATGTCAGAGCGACTAGTTAACCCGATTAAGTTAACGTCCCCAGCAATACTCAACATCTGAATTACCTTTACTGCCTTTTGCGCCTTTATAGCCTGTGTCAGTAATTGTAATTTGCGTGCAGTCACCGTCGCCTTTTACAGCACCCGCAATAGGTTTTGCAGTAATTGTAAACGTATTATCGTCATCATCCACATCAATCGACAGCTCAAAATAGCCGTTTTCTGTGGTCTCTTGTATACCTAAGTCTGAGAATGTCTCTGTGTACTCACGATTATCTACGAAGTACTGCTCTTGTTTGTTTGCAGCGTCTAAAAGCGCAGCTGCGGCCTCGGCCCGAGAAGAGCGTTTAACATACTCAGTATAATTAGGCAGTGCTATTGAGGCTAAAATACCTACAATAGCTACGGCTATCATTAACTCTATCAACGTGAATCCGCGTGCTTGTTTATTCATTAATATTCCTTAATCATCAATTTCATCATTTTCTTCACGTTTATAAATATAGGTTTGTTGGGTTTTAAAGCCAAACCCTACACTATCATCGTCATTCACTAATTGTACGCTACCATCTACAACCGTTAAGCCTGGGCCCATTATTTCTACTGGCTTCATTGGGTTTTGTGCATCTTCGCCTTTTATTCCCGGCCCAATTAGGTAAAACTGGCTTTCTTCGGTCACTTCAATGGTTGGGTTATCATCACAAAAGCCGTCGCCATTTCCATCGGCACAAGAGGGGCCTTCACCAAAGTACAATTGTGGTGTATCAGGTACATCATAGCTAGTGGTAAACTTTAAGTCGTCATATACCTTGGTGCCATAATGTAAATGGAACGCATACAACGAGCCGCCACCGCCACTTAACGAACATTGGTTCTCTGTAGAGGTTTCTGATGATGGAGTAAAACTTGTATAGTAAGCGACACCGCCCACCACTGTGGCTGCTGCTAAAGATTTTTCGCCGGTGCCTAACTCATAGCGCCAGCCTTTAAATTTAGCTAAATCGACTTCTAAATCAACAAACTCATCTACATCATCAAGTGCATTACCAAACGGATCGCTGTTCATTAGCATTAAATCTGCTGGTTTAATCGCTGTAGGGGCGCTAGTGAATGACTGAGTTACTGTATTTTCATCTCTTATCATAAACAGCTGATCGTCTTCATTTGTACCTGTTGGTTTTGAGCGATTTCCGCTGCCTATTACAATAGCGTCATACGGCGTATCTAAACGTGTAATCACTGTTTCACCATTAATCGTTGTTTCACTTACTTTGCTATAAAGTGTACGTGCCACCAACGGCTGGTAAAAAAAGCGACGGTCTTGGCTTGCTAAACTGCTACCAAGCTCTGCAAGTTTAAAGTGCGTAAAATTACTGGTGCTTGTGCCTGGCATGTCTATACGCCAAATATCGCCCCCGGTATCGGCAGCATAAATTCTGTCAATGTAACCATCGTAATCTGAATCAAGCGTAGAAACATTTGCTGCAATCGAGTGCTTGCCTTTAAATCCATTTTCGTTTGGCGTTAAAGCCCACACTTTTTTACCTGTTTCAGCTTCTACTATATAAATACCGCGACCAACCGAGTCTTCACTTCTTACCACGGCATCTTTATTTGTATCGTACCCTGCTCCAAAGACGAGTAATGGCTTATCACCAAATGCTTTTATGTACGCTATTTGGGGTTTTGACCACGTTTGAGCTAGCTCTTTAAAATCGCCAGTACCGCCTTCTATAGGGTTATCCCATAGTTTTTTAGGCTGATCGGGGTTAGTTATATCAAAGGCGTAATAGTTTTTTCCACCACGGCGCATACCTGCAAATGCCCACACGTCGTCACCATCGCTTGCATCAACAATACCATCGTTAATGCCTTCGTCATTTAAGCTTTTATCACTAAAGTAAACACTGATTGGGCCGTCCATCCCGTAGAGTTTACCGGTGTCTTCATTGCGTAAAGGCTGAATAATATCGTAAAGATCAGAGGGAATGAACGCCCAGCTTTCGGTCACTTGGTTATTGGTATCATCGTCTTTAAACATATGTAAAAAGCCGGCATTAGTACCAATCAATATGCGTATGTCGTCATTGCCATAGTCGATTGCCACTGGCTTAGAATGTAAAGGGTCGCCAAAAATATCGCTGCGTTGATCGGTGTTTGAGCCATCGTTGTCTTCATCGTCAACATCTATCCCCATTGCCCATTTTATATCTGAACTAGCTAGGCTAATCGGGTTATTGGTGACTAAATCTAAAATATCGCTTACAATATTAGTAGTAAACTCAACTATATCGCCTTGCTTATCTGTATAGAGGTTGCGTCTTTCTTCAGCTGGAGTCCCCGTAAGTGTAGCTAAATGATAGTTTACGCCCCCTTGTGCAACTAAGTTACCATCGGCAGACTGGCCATCTGGCAGCCAAAACGTTTTAGCATCTGTGTCTATTAAGCCATCAGAATCAAGCGCTGTATTATCTTCAGAGTCAACTATTTCACTGCCTGATACTTTTAATTTTTTTAAATTCCCACCCCATCGAGTGTTTGTTTCTGGGTAAAACATGGCAAAGTAAATAGCATCACGGCTACGTGTTTGGTCTACGTTGTTACTCGCAACTGAAGGCGAAGAAAAACTATCGTTAACTTCACGAATGCGAGAAATAGCGCTATTTAGCGAGTTAGAAAGCTCATCGGGTGTACTCGCTGGTAAGTTTTCACCGCCACCTAATAAAGCTGTTTGCCGCAACAACTCTTGCCCTTCGTCACTCATGCCTGACCCAAAACCTATGGTGTATATGCGGCCTGTTTCATGAATATCAGGTGTTGATGGATACAAATCAACTGTCGTATTACTGGTGCCATGAATTATTTTAGCTAATTGATGCAAATAATTATTATAAACGTAGTCCCCCTCGACCAAAGGTTGCCCAAAATAATTATTGTGTATTGCGCTTATTGAAGCATCACTGCCATTATCGCTATTTTCGTTAATGTAACGTCTTCCCCAACGATCATATACATATCGGGGTGAAGGGTCTCCATCCGTCATGTAAATTATATTTACTGAATTATCACAACGTTTTGCCTCTGCATTTGAGTCAGCGAAAGGAGAAATATAGTTATAACTATATGTATTTTCCCACTCGTTCCAACATCTCCATCTATTACATTTACGAACACGCTCTCTTCCAGTTAATACTTCGTTTTCGATTGAGGTGTCTCTATCTGATTGATCTATTGGCTCCGCATACTCTAAACCGCCACCTGTAATATACAGATATGCTTCCCACAGAGTCTCGGCTAATGGCGTACCCCCATTAGCAGGAAGCCTGTCGATTGATGAAGTAATATCCGAGTGCGGGCTTCCTATGCCTTCAACCACATAGCCACCAGCTGTTCCTACAAAACGCATTAAGCCGAAATCGATCCCTTCATTGTCATTCACTACTTTTTTCATTGCAGTCTTTGCAGCAGCAAGACGGCTATCTGGGCAAGGAATATACAGGTTACTACTTTCATTGAAACCACAACTAAGACCTGTGTTAGATGAAAACGCCATACTGCCTGAGGTATCAAATATAAGTAAAACCCTTGGCTTTTCTTCCACATCTACATCGTGGTTTACATAAAGCTCTATGTCTTCAGCCAATGCTGAGGCGCTCAGTGCTAAACCAAGTAAAGAGACCAATGGCTTATTAAGATTAAATTTCATTTTAAATCCCCTTACTTATACTGGCCATTTCTTGAGCTACACCTGTTACAATTGTAAGTTCGTGCTTTGCTTTAGAGCCATATTGAATAGTGGTAGAAATTTGCAGCATGTTACACGATATACCGGCAGTAAAATTAAATCGGCGTGGGCACTCTAAATCAAGCGCCCCCTGATTTAGGTTTATCATTTTGCTTTGCATATCGTCGTGCGTGGCTATTACCATCCCTTCATCATCTGCGCCTGCATGTGTTGATACTTCATCTGGCGTTAAAAAAAACTGATTAGCAGCACCTTTGCTTGCCTCATCAGAAATCATTCGCTGTACTTCTCCAATAAGCTCATTTTCAGCGACTTCTCGCTCTTGAGCTGCATTGGTAATTTTTATATCTACACTACTGCTGCTCATTAATGTAACGGCAATTCCCGTTACAGCAATGACCATAATAAGGGCTGTAATAAGCACAACACCTTGTTGTTTGCTTGCGTGTTTACTTAGATACGCCATAAATTTGCTCCCACGTTATTTAAACGAATAGTGGTGGTGAATACTGTTCTTCTGTAAGTATCGGTAAAAGTGAGCTCTCGGGAGTCTTCATCTTCACCTAAAATATATGTTTGATTTTTTATTTTAAGGCCCGGATCTGGTTGCAATGCTCTAACTAATAAAAAAACCTGCACTGTTAGAATGCTTTTGCGGTTTTCCCAGTCAGAGTGCTGCATGTCCTCAATGCTTCGGTACGAATCAACACGGCTATCACTGTCTGTATCTAAACCAAATACAAAGCGCATGTTTTCAACGCCCTCCATTATGGTTTCGGCCTTCATGCTGGCACCATTTAAGCGTTTACGCATTAATGCAGGTACTGTAAGGCTTTTATTATTTACTGTATAAGTTTGCTCTGCGAGGTAATAAACATGATGGCTATAAGGCCACACCGTGGCATTAACATTTAAACTCCCCGAATCTACAGCGCCTCGAACAAACTCAGCGCTTTCTTGCTCAGCTATAAAATAGTTTTCATCCGCTTGTGTTTCATTAGTGGTGCCATTTACGGTGAGCTGCTCACCTTGTAAAAACTTGATTTGTAAAATGTCAGTCCCTGCAATTGGCTTACTTATACAATTAAGCTCGCTTGTTGAACTGGCTTCTTTTGCATAAATAGTCCTGAAATTGCTTGAAGATGCTAAATCCGGAAAGCTGCCGTTATTAAGCCCTTCAAAACAATCACCACTGGGGGTAGGTAACGTTTGTGTGTTTGCTGCAGTAAACGAATCATCATAATAAGTTCCCCAAAAGCCCACCTGCTCAATATCACGCTGCATAATATTAATGGCTAAGCGGCCTGACTCTTGTAACTCGCCTATTGTCATTGTGTCTTTTGTGGTTACTTTCATACCAATATAGGTAAACATCACCCCACCTAAAATAAGCCCACCAATAAATAATGAAATCATCATTTCTATTAGTGTAAAACCTTTTTCTCTCATGTTAGCTCCTTAGGTATATATAGCTATTTAATGCAACCAAACGGCGTTTTTTATCGTCAGTACCGCATTTAAGCGCTTTGGTTTCATCATTGGCATTAAACTCTTGGCGGCCTTGCCAAGACACTATTACTTCAATATTAAACCCACGCCCACCCGTACCTGCTGCAGCCGTAGGGTTTATACATACAGTGGCATCATCGAGAGAGCCGGTGTTTTCGCGTGCACGAATGGCGCGTTTCCACTGCTGTAAATCAAGGGCTGCAACTTGCGCTGCAGTGCATGACCCACTAAAACAAGCCGTAGAGGTAGACGTTGATGTTTTACTGGTGAAAGTTTGCGTATATAAAGTAACTAGCTGTGCGGTATCATTTGCTCTAATGCGCTGAATAATATCATTTCCTAACGCTACCGCGGCTGCCCGCTGCATAGAGTCAAAGCTTGCCTGCTTAGCTTTTGCTTGCAGTGCAACAGCGCCTAATAAGCCAAAGCTTAAAATAATAAACGCAATCAGCACTTCAATTAAGGTGAAGCCTTTTTGAGGTTTTTTGTGGGGTGAATGCATAATAAAAACCAAATAAATTTTATCTGATTATAAGTTTATGCATTGAAAATGTAGATGCAATATATACTAGGACAAGCGGTTAAATTTGTTGATAAACGGTTAACAGCATCAAACCAATTGAGCTAATTGATGATTAAAGTTACTCTATCTGGAGGCGATTTAACTCCAGCGCAATGCTGCTAATTTAGTGGGCTCAATAGCGGCCTCTGCCTTACTTAAAAAGCCAAGCAACCTACTAAAAATTCAACCTAAAATATAACAGGCTCTAACTTAGCGCATTTTTTACTGTTTTTAGCTCTCGCCTACTTACGCTTAATTGCTCCTTACACCCGGCTAGTTCTACGCTATGTACACCAGGGCTTTGGGTATGCAAGGCAACAAACTTTTGTTTGTTTATGAGCGTATTTCTGTGAATACGTAATAATTGCGTTGGGAAGCGTTGCTCAAGTTGTTTTAAGCTTTGTTCAATTAGGGCCTCGCCTTCTTTGAATACCATATTGGTGTATTTTTCTTGGGCATTAAAGTAATACACTTGATCAAGTTCAATACTTTTTATTGTGCCACCAAGCTGATAACTAATTTTTGTAGATTGCTGCTTTTGCATATGCGCTTTATTTAAACGCCCTGCTTGTGCTAACACTTTATTTAATGCCTGTTCAGTAACGGGTTTTACTAAGTATCCTGCGGCACTGAGCTGTAGCGCATCAAGTGCATGCTCGGGGTAAGCCGTTACAAATACTATTGCCGGTGGCACGCTCAGCGTATTGAGTTGCTGCGCTACCTCTAGGCCATTAATACCTGGCATATCTATGTCTAAAAAAACCAAATCGGGATGAACCTGCTTGATAATGGCAAGCCCCTGCGCGCCGTTATCACCTTCGCCTTTAACTAAAATATGCTCGTTGTGCTGCAGTAGCCGCTTTATTCTAGCGCGAGCTAGCGGTTCATCATCAATAATTACAACATTCATTGGGGGTTCTCAAACTGCTTAGGGATCACCACTTTTACTCTAAATACATCCTCTTTTTGTGTGATCGTTAGTTGTGCTTTTTCTTTGTAATATATAAACAATCGCTGGCGAATATTTTCAAGTGCCATGCCGTTATTTGGTCTTTTTAGCGCCTCATTATGAGTGATAGGGTTAGAAACAATCAATGTTAAATACCCTGTTGTTACGTGTAGCTCTACACTAATAACGGCCCCTGTTTCACTGGGCTCTACCCCATGACACACCGCATTTTCTATTAACGGCTGAAGGGTTAAGCACGGAATACTAATATCTGGTAAATCAGCAGGCACTTGCCAATTAAGCTTTAAACGACTGCCAAAGCGCCAGGTTTCCAGCGCAACATATTGTTTTGATAAGGTCAGCTCATCTTCGAGAGAAACGCGCTGCCCCGAGCGCATAGCCGCTTGCGACAGCGCCGCAAGCGCAAGTATTGCTTGCTCTGCAGCATCGGCATCATGATGTGTTAGCTCAGCGGCGGTATTAAGGCTATTGTACAAAAAATGAGGGCGAATTCTGGCTTGCAAAGCATCAAGCTCCGCGCGCGAGAGCGCTTTTGTTTGCTGCTCTTTTTCAAAGTAAATCAGTAAAAACTGTACAAATAAAGCCGTGATCAAAAAAACAATTAAGCAGTTTCGTAATACAAAATAAATACTCGTTTCATTATTTGTAATATCTAAAAAGTAGCGGGCACACAGCACACTAAATAAAGCGGTACTGACTAAAAAGGAAATAAAAAAAGCAAAAAGTTGGGTGGTTTGCGGCTTTTTTTGTAAAACCCCCCGAAAAGAGTATAAAGCAGAAATACTGACCAAAACGGTCATATGAGAAAATAAACTAATTACGCCAAGGCTTTGCCAGCTATCCCCCTCAACAAAAGGAGCAAACGCTAAGATGGTAGCAACAACTTGGGTAACAATAAGCGTGGCAAGTACCCCTCGCTCATTAAAAAGAGCCGAAAAAAGCAATGTTTCACCTTGCGGCAACTTGCTCATAACGGCTCTCCTTGTAATCTAAATAATTAATTTATATAGATTAACGCAGCTCAACAGGAACGGCAAATACGATATTCTCTTCTTCACCTGGGTTTTCAACTACCTGCTTGCCGCCTAGCTCTTTTAAGCGTGCAATAACTTGCTGTACCAGCACTTCTGGCGCAGAAGCCCCCGCAGTTACTCCCACAGCGTTAGTTTCACCAAACCACTGTGCTTCAACATTTGTTGCATCATCGATTAAATAAGCGGTTGTGCCCATTTTATCTGCAAGTTCACGTAAACGGTTAGAGTTAGAGCTGTTTTTTGCCCCCACAACTAATAGCACATCTACCTTGTCTGCTAAATCACGCACAGCATCTTGACGGTTTTGTGTCGCATAGCAAATGTCATCTTTACGCGGGCCATCAATTGCTGGGAATTTTTCGCGCAGCGCATCAATTACATCTGCAGTGTCATCTACCGAAAGCGTTGTTTGGCTACAATAAAATAGGTTATCAGCATTTTTAACGTTAAGTTTGGCAACATCTTCTGCGGTTTCTACAAGGTAAATACCACCGTCGTTATTGTCATACTGCCCCATAGTACCCTCAACTTCTGGGTGACCATGGTGACCAATTAAAATACACTCAATACCTTTACGGCTCGCTCGCGTTACTTCCATATGCACTTTAGTAACTAATGGGCATGTTGCGTCAAACACTTTTAAATCGCGGCGTTTAGCTTCTGAGCGTACTGCTTGCGATACACCGTGGGCGCTAAAAATAACAATGCTGTCATCAGGTACTTGGTCTAGCTCTTCAACAAATACGGCACCACGGTTTTTTAAACCATCTACTACGTAGCGGTTATGAACGACCTCGTGGCGTACGTAAATTGGCTTTTCAAAAATATCTAAAGCGCGCTCTACTATGCTAATTGCACGGTCTACACCTGCACAAAAGCCTCGCGGGTTCGCTAATAAAATATCCATTAGCCTTGCACCTCAATAATATCTACTTCAAACGTTAAACGTTGACCTGCTAACGGATGATTAAAGTCTATAGTAACCGACTCACCTTGTACTTCGCGTACCAGTCCTGGCAGCTCAGTACCATCTGGCTGAGTAAAGGCAATAATTGCGCCGACTTTAGCTGGCGTTTCTGCACCAAATTTACTGCGTTCTACATAGTAAATATTATCTGGATTAGGTTGGCCAAAGGCGTCTTCTGGTTCTAACTCAAACGTTTTGCTTTCGCCTGCACTTAAACCTAGTAAGCACTTTTCAAAATTAGCCGTTAAGCTGCCATCACCCATCGTTAACTTAGCTGGTTTATTATGCACCTTGGTTGAGTCTGCGGCAGAGCCATCTTCTAGTTTAATAGAAAAGTGAAAAATAACCTCTGAGTTTTCACCAATTACAGCTTGGCTCATGCTTTATGCTCCTTCGGACTTTCGCCTGTAAAGGCATCAAATAATAATAATGCGGCACCAATACAAATTGCACAGTCGGCAATATTAAATACTGGAAAATGCGAGTTTTTATAAAACACATGTATAAAGTCAATTACATAACCATAAGCAACACGGTCATATAAATTACCAATAGCGCCAGCAAGCACTAACGCATAAGCACTACATAATATTTTATTTGTCGCTGGTAAACGCTTTAACCACCACACTAATAGCGCACTAATAGCAATGGCAATAAAACTTAAAAACCAACGTTGCCAGCCACCCGCTTCACTTAAAAAGCTGTAGGCCGCTCCATAGTTATGTACGTAGGTAATACTAAAAACAGGCAGTAAATTAATCGACTCTTGATAAGCCATGGTATTTACAACAAGTGTTTTAGTGGCAAAGTCTATTACAAGCAGTAATAGACTTAACCAAAGCCACACTAAACCACTTTTTTGGGCTAGTTTGCTCACTGAGTAAAGCTCCTAAGCGAATTGACGCTTTTCACCTTCGCCGTCAACATTGCTTACACAACGACCACAAATTTCAGGGTGTGCAGGCTCTGAACCTACATCATCGCTGTAATGCCAACAACGCTCACATTTAGTTGCATCTGTGGCTGCTACGCTAATGTACAAACCTTCAATTTCGGTTGTTTGTGTATCACTTGGCTGGCTATCTACTGCAGATACAGTGACCGCAGACGTTAGTAATACAAAACGCAGTTCATCACCTAATGCTGCTAACTTTTCAGCCAGTGCTTTTTCGGCGTATAAGTTAACGCTTGCTTGTAATGTTGCACCAATCACTTCTTCTTTTCGGGCTGCTTCTAGTACGCGGTTTACTTCGTCACGTACATTTAGAATCGCTTGCCAGTCATCGTTGCTAAATTGGCTGTTTGTCGGTGCATGTAAACCGTCGTACCATACCGATGTAAATACGTAATCGCTACGCTCGCCCGGTAATGCTTCCCAAATCTCTTGAGCTGTAAAGCTCATAATTGGCGCCATCCAACGAGTCATTGCTTCAGCAATATGATAAAGCGCAGTTTGACAAGAACGACGTGCATGACTGTCGCTTTTTGCTGTGTACTGGCGGTCTTTAATTACATCTAAGTAGAACGAACCAAGCTCACCTGTACAGAAGTTCATTAGCTTTTGCGTTACTAATAGCATTTGGTAGCTATCGTAAGCTGCTAAAATTTCTTCTTGTAATTGGGCTGCACGGCCAACAATCCACTTATCAAGCTCAACCATATCATCAACAGCAACTTGGTCTGTTTTTGGATCAAAACCACTTAAGTTAGCTAACAAGTAACGGCTAGTGTTACGAATACGGCGGTAACGATCTGCAGAGCGTTTAAATATTTCATCCGATACCGTCATTTCGGCGGTGTAATCGGTAGAAGCTACCCATAAACGTAAAATGTCAGCGCCAAGTTTATTCATCACGTTTTGTGGTGAAATAACGTTGCCTAACGATTTTGACATTTTGCGGCCGTTTTCATCTACGGTAAAGCCGTGCGTTAGTACTTGCTTGTAAGGTGCGTGACCGTTAATAGCAACTGAGGTCATCATTGATGACATAAACCAACCTCGGTGCTGATCAGAACCTTCTAGGTATAAATCAGCTGGGCCAACTAACTCTTCACGTGCATCAACAACACACGCATGTGTTACGCCCGAATCAAACCATACATCTAACGTATCTTGTACTTTCATGTATTGCTTGGCATCTTCTTCGCCTAACAAGGTGGCAGGCTCTAGGTCATACCATGCTTGAATGCCTGATTTTTCAACCAGCTCTGCAGCTTGCTCAATAAGCGCTTGCGTATTTGGGTGTAAAGCACCAGTGTCTTTATCAACAAATAAAGCAATTGGCACACCCCAAGTACGTTGGCGTGAAATACACCAATCTGGGCGACCTTCAACCATGTTCGCAATGCGGCTTTCGCCCCACTCTGGCAACCATTGGGTGTTTTTAATTTCGCTTAACGAGTCTTGACGTAAGTTAGCCTGATCCATGCTTACAAACCACTGCGGTGTAGCACGGAAAATAATAGGCGTTTTGTGGCGCCAACAATGCGGGTAGCTATGCGTAAGCGCATGATGATGCATTAAAGCACCGCGCTCTGTTAGTACGTCAATTACACTGGCATTTGCTTTAAATACATGCTGACCAGCAAATAATTCTGTATCAGGCAGGTAAACGCCATTCGCGCCCACAGGGTTTGCTACTTCAAGATTGTAATTTAAGCCTGCCGCGAAATCTTCTTGACCATGGCCTGGCGCGGTATGTACCACACCCGTACCTGAGTCAGTAGTTACGTGGTCTGCTACAATTACCGGTACATCAAAATCGTAAAATGGGTGAGCAACGTGTAAGTTTTCAAGTGCTGCACCTTTAACATAACCTAGTACGTGGAAATGATTAAAGCCATAACGGTCCATTGCATCTTTAACAAGCTCTGAGCCTAAAATTAAACGTTGCTGTGAGCCTTCATCATCTACTTGTACTAAGGCGTACTCTAAATCTGCATGCACTGCTACTGCACGGTTAGCGGGTAAAGTCCACGGTGTTGTAGTCCAAATAACAGTACCTACACTGCCTTGCCCTTTATGGCCATCGGCTAAATCAAAGGCGTTAACAACCGCGTCTTGATCTGCAAATGTAAAACGTACGTCAATCGCTGGAGATTGCTTATCTTGGTACTCTACTTCTGCCTCTGCTAATGCAGAGCCACAGTCTGTACACCAATGCACAGGCTTTGCACCTTTATGAAGGTGGCCATTTTTAATAATACGACCAAGCACGCGAATAGCGTTTGCTTCAAAGTCATAGTTCATTGTTAAGTAAGGTTTGTCCCAATCGCCAAACACACCTAAACGTTTAAAGTCTACTTTTTGACCTTCAACTTGCTTTTTAGCGTAAGCACGGCATTTTTCACGAAACTCGCTCGCGGTTACTTTAACGCCAGGCTTGCCTACTTTTTTCTCAACCATTAACTCAATTGGCAAACCATGACAGTCCCAACCAGGCACATAAGGTGCATCAAAGTCAGATAAAGTTTTAGACTTAACAATTATGTCTTTTAAAATTTTATTTACTGAGTGGCCTAAATGGATATCGCCGTTTGCATACGGAGGGCCGTCATGCAAAATAAAGGTCTTTTTACCTTTTTTAGCGCTGCGAATTTGACCGTACAGGTCGTCTTCATACCATGCTTTAAGCATTTTTGGTTCACGTTGTGCCAAATTGCCACGCATTGGAAACTGTGTTTCCGGTAAATTCAAAGTATGTTTGTAGTCGCTCATTAATCCTACTTTCCGTATCTATCGGCTACCTAATTTAAACCAAAACACTGTTTTGCGGCGGCAACATCGGTTGCAATTTGTGCCGTTAACTGTGTTAATGTCTCGAATTTTTTCTCATCGCGAAGTTTTTTTATTAACTCCACGTGCATAAACTGTCCATATATATCTTGTGCAAAGTCAAAAAGATGAACTTCTAACAAAGCACGAGTTCCATTAAAAGTGGGCTTGTTACCAATATTGGCTACCCCATAAACGTGTTTTCCGGCAATGTTTGCTTTTACGGCAAACACCCCATTTACAGGGCAAACTTGGCGTTTAAGCGCTATATTTGCAGTTCGAAAACCAAGCTCTCGCCCTCTTTTCCAACCATGTATTACACGCCCTGAAATAGCATAATTATGCCCTAGCATTAACTTAGCATTTTCTAAGTCGCCTGCTGCTAATGCTTCACGTATTAGTGTGCTGCTTACTCTAGCATTTAATTGGCGAAAACTCGCGGTGCTTTTTACATCCATGCCCGCTTGTTTGCCCATACTGAGCAGTAAATTAAAATTCCCTTGGCGCTGTTTACCAAATTTAAAATCATCACCTACTGTGAGTGCTTTAACGCCTAGCTTTTTAATTAAAATATCACTAACAAATTGCTCAGCGTGCATATTGGCAAATTGTTGGTTAAAGCTAATACAAATAACCCGCTCAATACCTAAGTTACTTAGTAATCTGAGTTTGTCGCGTAACCGAGTAAGTCGAGCTGGCGCATTGTTTTTAGCAAAAAACTCTTGCGGCTGCGGCTCAAATAACATCACAGTACTGGGTAAGTTATGTGCTTTGGCATCCGCTAACAACCCTTTTAACACTTCGCCATGGCCTAAATGCACACCGTCAAAATTACCAATAGTCAACACACAACCATAATGCTGCGCTCGAATATTGTGTATACCTCTAATTAACTCCATGCCACCTAATGCCTTTTTCAGCGAGTATTATTAACGACTTTAAAATCGTTCAAAACCACAGGGCTGCCGATTATAATCTTTTTTTTAGTTTGATTCAGTAGTTGCTACACTTTTTATCGTATTTAGTCTTACACCAAGTAAAAACAGCACCGCAAAGTAACTTATTGCAGCAATTACTAGCAATACAATTAACAACATTACTTGCTCAGAAAAATGCCATGTAGCCCAATAATAACGGCTGCTGACGTACCACGTTAAAGCGCCCATTACCAAGCTTGCCACAATGCACTTTACGCTAAAGCGCAGGCTCATTGCAGAAAACTGATACACGTTTTCTTTTTTAAGTTGCCTGTAAAGTAAAAAAGCATTGCAGCTGGCCGACATAGACGTTGCTAAAGCAAGCCCTAAATATCCTATAAACGGGGCTAACATAATATTAAATACCATATTAAGCACCAGCGTAATAATACCAATACGCACAGGTGTTTTGGTATCTTGACGCGAGTAAAAACCCGGCGCTAATACTTTAATAAGCATAAAGCTAACTAACCCTACCGAGTAGGCAACCACCCCTAAGCTTACCGCTTTGACATGATCAACCTCAGCGTCTTTAAATGCACCGTGATCAAATAGCACAGTAATGATAAGCGGGCTTATAATCATTAAACCAACCATGGCGGGTATGCCTAAAAAAATCACAAAACGCACACCCCAATCTAACGTATGTTGAAAATCACTGAGCTTTTTACTGCTATGCAATTTAGAAAGTGCGGGTAAAATAACAGTGGCAATACCAATACCAAATAAACCAAGTGGAAACTCAATTAACCTATCTGAGTAATAAAGCCATGCGATAGAGCCCGTCATTAATAGCGAGGCAATCATGGTGTCGAGCAGGAGGTTAATTTGGCTTATTGAAACACCAAATAATGCCGGCAGCATAAGCTTACGCACTTTTTTAACGTTCTCGTCTTGCCACGCCCAGCGAGGACGTGCCAGCATTTTTGCTCGGTATAAAAATGGTAACTGAAACAACAATTGCACCACTCCGCCCACAAATACACCAATGGCTAACGCATACGCCCCCACGCTAAATTTGTCGTGCAATAAAATGGCGCAGGTAATAATTGAAACATTAAGTAATACGGGCGTAAAAGCAGCCACTGCAAAGCGGTTATACACATTCATTACCGCACCGCTAAGTGCTACCAAACTAACAAATAACAAATATGGAAAGGTTAACTTTAATAAGGAGCTTGCCAGCACAAACTTTTCTGCATTGGGGCCACCTTGCCACCAATCTATAAACCAGCCAGTACCAAATAACGCGGCAATAACAGGCGAGGCAATAACGCCAAAAATAGTCACGCAAAGCAAAATAGTGCCCAGCGTACCGGCAGCCTGTGCTACAAATAACTTAACTTTATCATCGCCATGGTGTTCTTTAATTTCGCTAAGTACAGGCACAAATGCCTGAGCAAAGGCCCCCTCAGCAAATAGTCGGCGTAAAAAATTGGGAATACGGTTAGCAAACAAAAAAACATCAGCAGCTGCACTAGCACCTAATAAGTTTGCAACGACAGCGTCTCGTACTAACCCTAAAATACGCGATATCATTGTCATACAACTTACAATCATACCGGAGCGAAATAATCCTTTTGACACCTTAAACCTACTTAAAAACCTTTAGTTAGCACAATTATGCCACAGTCTTTTTTATAAATCGCTTTAAAGCACTAGGCTGGGCGTCTGTGCTTTGTTACAATAGCGATATTAACTGCTAAAGCGGCAAATTGATGTTCGTTATAAGGAGCAGTTTTTCTTGAGTTGTTAAATTTAAATTGACATTCATGATAAAAA
>NZ_DJHW01000042.1:0-7636 GCF_002433295.1 Pseudoalteromonas sp. UBA6610
AGCTCGGCAGTCCAACTCTTTTCTACTCCATTGTGTTTTACGTTAGTTTTTCTACACAGCATTCAGTTTAGTATTTGACTTACTTTACCTTATGACAAAAACTCTAGCTATATGGTCAAACTTACTCATCCACTGCAGTCCGTCAAGTTGATAGCTATTCAATAACTAAGTGCCGGTTAATAGCTTTTTTACACTCAAGGGTAAAGCGCCCCCCCATGTCCCTATCTACTTCGAACCTTTTCTTTTCCGAATCGACAAACCTTACAGTTGTTTTTATGTTCTCACCTTCACCGCTCAGGATGAGGGTAAGAGTGTTCTCATCTACCTCTTTGTAACCGAGAGTTAGCTTCTTCTCTCCAGCTTGGTTGTATATGTCATATTTTGGATAGTTGTCATCAACCTCCACAGCGCCTATTTTATCGCTTTCGCCTAGTAGTGGTTCAAGAACAATATCTTGAATAACCTGACAAGCTAATAGGTATAAAGGAGAACCCTGCGCTTGTTTGATGATCGACCTTAGCTGGATGCTTCTATACAGGCCACCAAATGTAGCCCCTTCACTACTGGTCACTAAACTCTCCGCTATTTCATGGGCAGCAACAAACATGTTCAGTATATCCTCTTGTGAGTTGGATTTTTCAGTTGATGGGGTTTCAACCACTTGATTCACTATGGGGGATAACTCTCCACCTAAGAAGTTTGTTAGATGGAGTGTTTCGAAAAAAGCATCTCGGTAGGTATTTATATCTGAGCTATCCAAATTAATCACCCTCATCCCAATTTCATAATGCAGTGTTAGTGCACATTGATTTAAATACTGAATTAGCTGGATGATCAGACTTTCTTTGATGTGCCTGTTCGGCGTTTCTTTGGCTTCTTCGTTTTGCAATAGGTTTAGAGCTTCTTCTAGTAGCCTTTCGGTATTCCGAAAGTAGTAGTCAATGGCTCGTATCGCTTCATCACAGACACTTAGTTTACCACGTTTAATTAGACGGTCTTCCGCATACACCTTTGAGTGAATTGCTGGCAAGTCATCTGTTGAAATAAAAGTAAATGCACGGTCAGAGGATAATTTACCAAACTGCTTAATTAAAAGACGCTCACTAACATCATACTCATCTCTAAGGTGTCTATTTATTACTTGCTGCTCCTCTAATTCGGATGGCTTATTTGAGTTGTGAGCTATCAACCATTGAATTAATGTCGTAACACAAAAAACAACAGAAGCCAGCGGTATCCGATAGGTTTCTAATGTATGTTTTAGCCCCTCAGAGAAGCCAGAGACATTTTGAGCCATAGAGACCAATGTCAACACTACAATTAGAGTGAAAAATGGCAACACCCAAAACCAAATGGATTTGTATGGAGGTTGCCTTCTAGCTTTGCTCTTTATTGTGTCCATAAATATTTCTCAGTCAGTAGGTTATGTACTAGCTTACCCTATGAAACCCGTCATAACCAACAGAGTTTGCTTGCGTTGCACATCATCCACACTGCCAGAAAGTCCGCCGTGGCGAGCCGCTTATTCAATACATCACCTAATTCTAACTGAGTTAATTTAACAACCTATGTAACTCAAAATTGTCCAAGAACGAGCTTAAACGACCGTCCGCTTCTCGCTCTAGGTCGAACTTCATTACAGTCCCAAAACAGACGCTAATTGACAGTTTTTGGTTCGCTAGCTAATACATCCTTAATCCACTTACTATAATTGGAAATTCTCACTTGATATGCAGTTGTACCATATAACCCACCCTTAAAATCAGAAATATCGCCATGCGCTAATTGCCAACTTGAAAGCCCTACAAGAAAGGGTATACCACCCTGATAAATGACAGAGGCTCCACCACTATCACCTGAAGCGTGCATTCCCTCTAGAGGTAATCCATTAGGTGCCTTATCAAACCTGAATGTCAGCCAATTAGTTTCTGCATTTTCGATAATATTTTGGAAGTGATTCAGCTGTTTCAAAGATTTAGTCTCAGACTCTTCGCCAATAAGCCCATTACCTGTGGCACCTCTACCAAAAACTGTAACTGTTTTTCCTTGTTCTTTTGTGTTTGTGTAAAGAGTAATCGGTAATACATCGCTCACAGGCGAAGTTAATTTGATTAATGCAATATCACTTCTTGCTTTAAAAAAACTCATTAAAGGCGCTAAATTTCCTTTCAACAAACTTTCGCTAGGTTTTTCAAATTCAGGATGTATGTACACTTTTTCAATTTGATATGTATTTGATCCAATCCTTAAACTTTTACCAATATAATTATAAAAAATGGTATGCGCGACAGTTACAACCCACCTTGGGTTAATTAAAGCGCCATGCCCTTCATGAGGCATATCCACTAAGAAGTTAGGAGCTTCTTTCGACACATAATTCTCAGGGGGAATATCATGCCTTTTTACAACAGCGAGACAGCTAATAGAAAAGACAAATAGAAAAATGAAAAAGAAAGCTTTCATAGTGCGTCCATGTTTTTATGAATGCTTTACAGGCTACCTTGCAAGCTAGGAGAAGGCAACTAATTCGACCGTCTGCAATTCGCTCATAGCAGTCTGCCTGATGAAGTCTAAACGTATTCACTTAAACTGTAAGATCAGATATGAGCTGGTACAACTTGACTAGTACACCATTATGTTTTTAAATTAAAGCTGTTGTTTACTTAATAAACATCCAAATACCGGCAGCGATCATAAACAGGTTTTCTGTTAGGGAGATAAACCCTAGTGGTACGTTACTGTCACCGCCTACACACGCACATTTTAACTCTCGTTTATCTATATAGACTGCTTTTATCACTGAAACAGCACCAACCCCACCTATGAACAATGAAATAGGGGCAATAATATAGGCTGGTAATCCGGCTATCATTCCAATGCCAACAAATGCTTCTAAAAATGGGTAAACATAGGCGTACCTGACTACTTTCATAGCGACTAAGTCATAGGTTATAAATGAATTAGTAAAGCTAAATAAGTCTTGAAGCTTTTGTATTGCTAACACTGCCATTGTTAGGGCTACAAATAGTTCAGCGGTTTGCATTGATAATAAGCTATTATTCGCTGCAAAACTAAATGCCACACTAAGCAAAAAACTAACCGAAAAAATCGCAATCACGGGCGTGTAAGTTGTACCTTCTTGCCCAGCTTTTGGCTTATCAAAGTAATCGCGTAAGTCGTCATAGCCACCTATACGTTTATTATCAATAAATGTTTGAGGTGTAGTTTCTACACTGTGTTGTTTTTTAAATTCATCTGTTTGCTCTCGAGAAGTTAATAGCTGATCATCAACTGTATATCCCTCTCGCTCTAGTAGGTCTTTTGATTTTAAACCAAACGGGCAAATATGCTCATCTGTGGCCATTCTAAAAAGTTGGGCTGATTTACTCATGTTTAGCTCCCTTTTATGTATTGGTATAAAATTTTACTTAGCATTAAAATCCGGTACGGTCCTAGATTGTGCTTGCTCCTGAGTTTCTGCTAGGCCATTTTTCTCTATATCCTTTAGTAACCACTGCATTTCTTTAATCTCACGACGCTGTGCCTCAATAATATTTGTTGCAAGCTCTTGGACTCGCTTATCTTTGATTTTTGCCCTTTCACTGGTGAGTATTGCAATTGAATGATGTGGGATCATCGCCGACATCCATGAGCTATCATCAACAGTCGCTTGTGATCGAACTAAAAATAAACTTCCCGCAAATACGGTAACACTAGCAATGAGTACTGTTATATTTTTCTTTTTATCTTTATACATATTGAGCATGAAAAGTAGCATTATCACTGCCATCATGGCTCCCATATAAAGCGCCATATAAGTGCGAGTTTCACTAAAAAAAACATGACTTAGCTGATAAGTATTCAAATACATCAGTACAAACATGACTAATGTTGATGTGGCTATCATTAAGAAAAACTTTAAATACTGCGACATTAGATGGCTCCTTTCTATCATTTACTTTGTATATCATTTATACCAATGGGTAATTCTTACAGGTTATTAGGCGTAAACCCACTATATATTTAATCATTGAATCAATGTTTATTATTACATCAAGAGTTGTGCCATAAGTGTTAAAACTGCTCAGCGTATTTGCTAATATGCTTATAAGTATTTTGCTGTAAATCGTGCGTAAGCATTTCAATATTATATTTATAAAAGCGATCGCCCATTTCCATACCTGGCGTACCAGCAGGCATAGCGGGAACAGAGAGCCCTATCGTCTTTTCAGGATGTTGTTCAGCTAAAAACTGTTTTATATGTTTGGCGGGAACATGACCTTCAAATACAAATCCATCGGCTGAAACGGCTGTATGGCATGACCGCATATTTGGTTTTATTTGATACTGAGATTTAATCGTCCCCATGTCATTGACGTTAATTGCTTTTGTTTGAATATTGTTTTCGCTCAAATGAGCAATCCACTTATTACAACATCCACAATTTTTACTTTTATAAACGGTAAGCTCAATTTTAGGTTTTTCTGAATTCTCATAAGTTATTAATGCTTTATGTTGTTTTTCGATACTTATCGCCGAAAATGACATAGTTAATGATAAAAATAACGCTGAGGTAATGTAGATTACTCGCATTGTTAACTCCTTAATTTGACCAATGAATATGAGTGATTTTCCAACCTGTATCGGTGTTTTTTAATGTGATTGATTCCATTCCCATAGACTTAATATCTTTTCCTTTGTACTTTCCTTGAGTTTTACTTCTTGAAATTGAGTAAGCTATGTCTCCATTTGTGTAAACTTGATGCTCTAGTAGTTCACTATTAACAGCACTTAAGAATTTCATATCCGCTATCATATGATGTTTCGCGTATTCATCTGCAGAACGCTCAACACTTCCGCCTTCAAAAATGATGACATCGTCGGCCAGTAATTTACGTGCAGCTTCGCGATTGCCTTGTTTTAGAGATGCATGAAATAGGCTGACTGTTTTTGCAGCCTCGCTATCAACATTGACAAAGGCCTTGCCTTTTTTTGAATATTTTTCATCGTCATGTGCACTAACAGTAAAAGAACTAACAGTGCTAAAAATTAGTAGCAATAAAATTTTTAAATTAAAGGATTTAATTAACATACGTTTCCCTTTTTATTAATCGTTAAATAGGCGGACCAACAAGTGTGGTAAATACACTTGTTGTAATAAGTACAAACAGGGCAATTACTATTTCAACAGTAATCGAGCGTTTTAATATACTTATATGGTGTTGTTGAGTGATTTGCGGGACTAAAAAAAGCTTATGCCATGCACCTAGGAGCAGCATCGCGCTGACGAGTAACAGCTTTAATAAAATTAGTTGCCCATAATCTGATGTAAACAATGCAGAAAATGACTCTAGGTACTGCAGGAGCAGAGTTAAGCCCGAAATAAGTAGTACAAATACAATAACAATAGCGAGTTGACCAAAGTAATGCATTAACCGCTTTACTTCACTGGTAGGTAGTAAAGTGCAGCTTTTGTAAAGCGGCCACAATGACCCTAACCAGCTCGCAATGGCAATAAGGTGAAAGGTTAAAATACTTTTCACTAACCCATTTTCGTTTGCACTGTGCCCAGTAAAAGTGAAGCTATAAGCGATAAACCCAAGCATGATTAGTATAACGGCACCGTTTTTATAACCTGCTACGTTATCATCTGATTCCACATTCCACATACATGCGCTAATTAGAGCAATAATAAGCGCTGGTATTCTAAACCTTGCTTGGTCACCTATGACTGATTGCCAAACAATTTCAAGCATAAAGGGGTCAAACATTCCCATAAAGCCTGATTCAGCCATTGCTCCAGCTTCTATAGGTACTTGTAAAAGTGCAGCAATACTACCTGTAACTACACACGTAATTTGCCAACGTTTTAAGAACTGATGAAAGCTAATTAAGTGATGCCCTGCAACATTGCTGTTGCCACACATAAAGCGCATTAATAAAGTGCCCGCAAGCCCTACAATTGCTATATAGCTTGCTAGTTTTAATAATAGTAAGAGCACTGACCATTCACTTAATTGCATGATGTTGCTACTTAATGATTATGTTTGCTGTGGGTATTAGATTGTTCTTGCATCATCTTATGCGATTCATTTTTATGTACCATAAATCTAAACGTGCCAGTCATTTTATGTCCATCACCACCCAGTGCTGTCCATTTAACCGTGTAAGTGCCTTGGGCTAGGCTCGGTAATGACCAATTAAAGTCTGTGCTTGGGGTGGCGCTGGGTTTGAAATCAAAGTTTATTGTTTTATTTTTTTCATCTTTGATGATGACTTTTGCTAGCCTTACTTCACCACTAAAAATTAACGAAAGTTCCTCTGGTCCTTGCATTAACATGGCTTCTTGTGCAGGTATTGATTGCTTGAGTGATATATGCGCTGATGCGGAAAATGTAAGCACTAAACCTAAAATGGCTACTGCAGAGTTAAAAAACTTCATAATTACCTCTTATTTAAAATGATTAAAACCAAAATTTAATACCCGCAACAAATGCGGTGTTGTTGCTACTTTGTCCACTTGATGTGGCATAGTCGGCGGTATTGCCAAATTTATTGCTCCATTCAACGCCAATATAGGGCGCAAACTGGCGTGTAAATTCATAACGAACCCTAAAGCCAATCGCGCTGCTTGATAGGCCACTTCCAAGCTCGTTTTGTTTATCGTTTTTGCCATAAAGTGTAATTTCGGCTCGCGGTTGTATAATTAGCTTTTGCGTGAGTAGTAGTTCGTACTCTGCCTCTAACGTAAATGCGGTATTGCCTCGCTCACCTACGTATGCTGTCATATCAAGTTCAAACCAATAAGGGGCTAAACCTTGTAAGCCAAAAGCCAACCATTGCCGATTTTCACCTTCTTTATTGTAATCAAGACGAACACCTGCTTGAGTATCCCAATATGCTGATACGGCGTGACCCCATAAAATATCGGTTTGGTTTTCTTCAATACTTCCTTCGCTGAAATCACCCTCGGTTTTAATTACCAATCGATCAAAGGTAGTGCCGTACCATGCTTGTAAGTCAAATACACCTGCGTTTGCTTGCTCGTTATATTCAAGACGATCGCCTAGTAATGCGTAAAATGGATGCTCATCAGCGAGTGTTAATCGCTCATTGCCCTCAAGCGCATATGGGCCTTCTGTTAAAGTTGTTCCCGCAGAGTAAGCATGGGGGTCTCTTGCATCTTTAGGTGCACTTCCTCCTTGTGGTTGCATCTTAGCGCTATTCATTTGTGCCATTTCACTTTGCGCTAATAAAGGGAAACTAATTAATGAAGCCCCAGTTAACATTAATAAACTAAATGATTTAGATAGTTTTAATTGTTTCATGATACGACTACCTCTCTAAACATGCCGGCATCCATATGGAATAATAAATGGCAATGCCAAGCCCAGCGCCCTACATCGTGAGGGGTGGTTAAAAAGCTGATTCTTTGTGCGGGTTGAACAGGTATTGTATGACGTCGCACTTGCACATCACCTTGCTCGTTTTCTAAATCACTCCACATACCATGCAGATGCATAGGGTGCGTCATCATGGTATCGTTTTGTAAAATAACTCTTAAACGTTGGTTATGCTTCATATGCACTGGCGTGCTTTTACCAAATTCTAAGCCATCAAATGACCAGCTATAACG
>NZ_DJHW01000138.1:0-8087 GCF_002433295.1 Pseudoalteromonas sp. UBA6610
GCTGCCCACTAAGTTACGACGCTCAGAGGCCTCAGCCGCATGGCGTTTTTCATCTTCGGCTTGCTGCAAACGCGCGGCAAGTACCGACATCGCTTTAGCGCGGTTTTTATGTTGCGAACGCTCATCCTGACACTCAACCACAACACCCGTTGGAATATGAGTAATACGAATTGCCGAGTCGGTTTTATTTACGTGCTGACCACCGGCGCCGGAGGCTCTAAAGGTATCTACTTTTATATCGGCGGTGTTTATTTCAATGGCTTCTGCTTCAGGAATTTCGGCCATTACTGCAACCGTACACGCAGAGGTATGTACACGCCCTTGCGACTCAGTCTCTGGTACACGCTGTACACGGTGAGCGCCCGATTCAAACTTAAGCTTACCGTACACACCTTCACCGCTAATGTTTGCTATAACTTCTTTGTAGCCGCCGTGTTCACCTTCGTTGGTGCTCACCACTTCAACTTTCCATTTTTGTGTTTCGGCGTAACGGCTGTACATTCTAAATAAATCGCCTGCAAAAATAGCCGCTTCGTCACCACCGGTACCCGCGCGTACTTCTAAAAATACATTGTTGTTATCTTTAGGATCTTTAGGAAGCATAAGCACTTGTAGCTCATCTTCTAATGATAAAATTTGCGCTTTAGCTTCTTTATATTCTTCTTGCGCCATTTCACGCATATCTGGGTCTGAATCTTTTAACATTTCTTCAGCAGTCGCTACATCGTCTTGCGCTTGTTGGTATGCTAAAAATGTTTTTACAATTTCTTCAAGCTCAGAGTATTCTTTTGAAAGAGCACGAAAGCGGTTTTGATCACTAATGACCGACGGATCGCTCAGTAGCGCTTGTACTTCTTCGTAGCGCTCTACTAAGGTTTCTAATTTACGATATACAGACTCTTTCATTTAACTGTTATTCCTGATCAATACCTAACATTTTTTTCAACTGAGTTAGTTGTGCCACTTCACCTTTTTTAGCCGCATCTTGAATTGCACGGGTAGGCGCGTGCATTAAGCGGTTGGTTAATTTATTGGCCAACTCTAATATAATTTTTTCTGCGTCTTTACCTGTATTTAGCTGGCTAACCGCCCGCTCAACAAGTTCTGACTTAATGGTTTGTACGTCGTTTCGGTAGTGGCGAATTAAATCAACCGAATCGAGAGAGCGAACCCACATTTCAAATTCTTTTACGCGCTCGCTTATTATTAATTGTGCTTGTTCTGCCGCCTGTTCACGCGCGGCCATATTCTCGCTTACAATGGCTTGTAAGTCATCAACGGAATATAAATAGGCTGCGTCAAGCTCGCCTACTTGGCTTTCTATATCGCGCGGTACGGCAATATCAATAAACAGCATAGGTTTATGGCGGCGCTGTTTTAATGCTTGCTCGACCACCCCTTTACCTATTATTGGTAACGTACTGGCGGTTGAGCTAATAACAATATCGGCTTTGTGTAAACGCTCAGGTAGTTGTGCCAGCGCAATCACATCGGCCGACACTTCCTGCGCTAAACCGCGTGCACGCTCAATGGTTCTATTGGCAACCGTAATTTGTTGCGGCTCATTTTGATATAAATGTTTAGCTACAAGCTCTATTGTTTCGCCGGCACCAATTAATAACACATTGGTTTTATCAAGCTTGCCATAAATATGTTTTGCTAAATTAACCGCTGCAAACGCCACCGACACAGCACTGGCACCAATATCAGTGTCGGTACGGACCTGCTTAGCTACCGAAAAGGTTTTTTGAAACAACCTATCAAACTTAACGCCTACAGCATCGTGTGTTTTGGCGCTATGATAAGCTTGCTTAATTTGCCCTAAAATTTGCGGCTCGCCCAATACCAACGAATCTAAGCCGCACGCAACACGCATTAAATGATTAATGGCTGCATCACCTTGGTGGCAATATATATTTTTGCTCAGTTCGTGTTCATCCAATCCATGGAAACTGGCAAGCCAGGCTAGCAGTGCTTGGGAATTTGACTGCTCAAGGCTACAATAGATTTCGGTACGGTTACAGGTAGATACAATAACGGCTTCGTTAAAGTCGGCATGACCGCTTAATTGCTGGAGCGCCTCAGACATTTGCTCAGGCGAAAAAGCCACTTTTTCACGTAATTCTACGGATGCGGTTTTGTGATTTATACCAAGTGCTATGATGGTCATATTTGCCAAATATTGCTGCGCCCTACTTTAAAGGCGGCAATTTTACCAAAAATCAGCGGAATATGGAAAGTAAGGAACAACATTTGATTAGACATTATTTAATTTTATTCACTCTTTTTTTGTTTTTAGCGGGCTGCGCCCACCAAATTGATACAAAAACAACGCTTTACGATGATTGGAAACCACGCTTAGCAGCGCAAAAAACCTGGCAAGCACAAGGTAAATTAGCGTTTATAAGCCCTGATGAGCGCCAATCTGCAAACTTAAATTGGCAACAAGACGAAAAACAAAACAACTTAGTGCTCACTACGTTTATTGGTACTCGTATATTGTCGCTTAAACAAACCCGCACAGGTGCGGTACTTGATTACGACGATAAAACATACACAGATACTAACGCCGCGTTATTATTAAAACGCTTAACCGGTTTTGACCTGCCAGTTGATAACGCCGATAACTGGTTAAAAGGCACGTTAACGTCGCAAACATTAAAAGTAGACGAACTTGGCCGTGCACAACAAGTTATTTGGTACGATAACAGCAATAAAAAGTGGCAAATAACGTATTCAAACTATAAACAGCAAGGTGGCTTTTGGGTTCCTGGCAATGTCACGCTAAAACATCAGCAAATTAAAATCAAAATTCAACTCTACAATTGGCAATTTAATTAAGTATGAATACTAAAACAGCTTTTTCGGTCATTGCACCGGCAAAACTTAACTTATTTTTACACATCAATGCGCGCCGTGATGACGGTTATCACGAACTAGAAACCTTATTTACCTTTTTAAATTTTGGCGACACACTCGACTTTTCAGCTAACGAAGCGCCCACTATTTTAATAACGGGTGATACGAAAGGCATAGCAGATTGCGATAATCTCATCTATAAAGCCGCGTTATTGCTTAAAAATCACTGTGGCATTTCATCAGGTGTAAAAATAAATCTCACTAAACGTTTACCTATGGGTGGCGGTGTAGGAGGCGGTTCATCTGATGCAGCCACCACGTTACTTGCACTTAATAAAATGTGGAATACACAACTAGATATTGATGAATTAGCAAACTTAGGCTTGCAATTAGGCGCCGACGTACCGGTATTTATTCGTGGTAAAAGCGCCATAGCACACGGTATTGGCGAACAATTGGTTGACGTAGAGCTTGAACAAAAATGGTATTGCGTTGTGCACCCTAATCAGCATGTAAGTACCGCTAAAATATTCACTCACCCAGATTTAAAACGCGATACACCAAAAATTTCAGGTGATTGGCGAACCCATAAATTAACCAACGATTGTGAGCCTTTAGTTAAAAAGCTCTGCCCCGAGGTTGAAAAAACCCTGCAGTGGTTGCTAAAATACGCCCCGTCGAAGATGACCGGAACAGGTTCATGTTGTTTTGTCGAATTTGCTAGCCAAGTTCAAGCACAAGATGTACTTGATAACCTCCCCCATACTTGGCAGGGTTTTGTTGCTTCTAGCACAAATGTCTCACCTGCTCATACGGAGCTTGCCGCCATATTCGATCAATGAAGTAACGTACAAGTAATCATAAGTTAACGCGTAGTGGGTTTTACCTATTTACCCGTTAGTCCAAAAATTCAGTGCCTGAGGAACCCTACCGTGCCTGACATGAAGCTCTTCGCTGGTAACGCAACACCTGAGTTAGCTCAAAAAGTTGCAAAACGTTTGTATATTGAATTAGGCGATGCTGTTGTTGGCCGTTTTAGCGACGGTGAGATCAGTGTTCAAATAAATGAAAATGTTCGTGGCTCGGATGTTTTTATCTTGCAATCAACCTGTGCCCCTACTAACGATAACCTAATGGAACTTATCGTTATGGTTGATGCTCTACGTCGTGCATCAGCAGGTCGTATTACTGCCGTCATTCCTTATTTTGGTTATGCACGTCAAGACCGTCGAGTACGTTCTGCGCGCGTTCCAATTACCGCTAAAGTTGTTGCCGATTTCTTATCAAGTGTAGGTGTTGACCGCGTTCTTACGGTTGATTTACACGCTGAGCAAATACAAGGTTTCTTTGACGTACCAGTAGATAACGTATTTGGTAGCCCTGTATTACTTGAAGATATGGAAGAGCGTGAGTTTGAAGACGTTGTTGTAGTATCGCCAGATATTGGTGGTGTAGTACGTGCCCGTGCTATTGCAAAACTACTTCACGACACAGACCTTGCTATTATTGATAAACGTCGCCCTCAAGCAAACGTTTCTCAAGTAATGCATATTATTGGTGATGTTGAAGGCCGCGACTGTATTATCGTAGATGATATGATTGATACCGGTGGTACTTTATGTAAAGCCGCAGAAGCACTTAAAGAACACGGTGCTAAACGCGTATTTGCCTATGCAACGCACCCTATTTTATCTGGCAAAGCTGCAGAGAACATTCGTAACTCAGTAATTGATGAAGTAATTGTAACTGACTCAATTCCGTTATCTGATGAATTAAAAGCGCTTGATAAAGTAAAAGTACTGACTCTTGCTGACATGTTAGCCGAAACAATTCGTCGCATCAGCAATGAAGAATCTATTTCAGCGATGTTTGAACACTAAAATCACACATTCGTTGGAACATATAAGCGCCTTTTGGCGCTTTTTTTGTATGTGTTGTTTATTTTATCGGGGAGCGGTGTTATGATAGCGCGCCTTTTGGGTAGGGACCTTGGTCGCAAAGGCCCTAACACTTTTAATTATTGGAGACATTATGTCTAACGAAACTTATACTTACAACGCTGAACTTCGCGTAGAAACTGGTACTGGTGCGAGCCGCCGCCTACGTCGCGAAGACAAAGTACCTGCTATCCTTTACGGTGCAGATAAAGAAGCGGTATCGCTTACTCTTGCTCATAAAGACATGATCAAAGCACAAGAAAGCGAAGGTTTTTACACGCACATTCTTACGCTAAATGTTGGCGGCGAGTCTGTTGAAGCTATCTTAAAAGATATTCAACGTCACCCATTCAAGCCAAAAATCACTCACCTTGATTTCCAACGTGTAGATGCAACTCACAAATTAGTAACTAAAGTTCCTCTTCACTTCATCGGTGAAGAAGCAGTTACTAAAGCTGGCGCAACTGTTGTTCACCAGTTAACTGAAGTTGAGATTTCTTGTCTTCCTAAAGCACTTCCAGAATTCGTTGAAGTTAACGTTTCTAATTTAGTAGTTGGTGATTCAGTTCACATTTCTGACCTTGAACTTCCTTCAGGTGTTCAGTCTGTTGAACTAGGTAAAGGCGAAGGCCACGACCTGTCAGTAGTTACAATCAAAGCTAACAAAGCAGCTCCTACTGAAGAAGAAGCTTCAGACGCTGCTGAATAATATTTAAGGTCTTGCACCTTGAATTCTATTCAAATGCTTGTGGGCCTGGCTAATCCAGGCCCCGAATACGCAAACACACGCCACAATGCAGGTGCTTGGTTCATTGAAGAACTCGCAGCACGCTACAACTGCACGCTCAAACACGATCCTAAATATCACGGCCTAACTGGCAAAGTGATCATCCAAGGCCAAGAATTCAAATTATTGATCCCCACCACCTACATGAACTTAAGTGGTAAAGCGGTCGGTAGTTTAGCCAATTTTTTCAAAATCCCCGTGGAAAACATACTTGTTGCCCATGACGAAATGGATTTAGACCCAGGCGTTGCCAAACTTAAAAAAGGTGGCGGTCATGGCGGTCATAATGGCTTAAAAGACATTATTGCAAAAATGGCAAACCAAAAAGATTTTATGCGTTTACGCATAGGTATCGGTCATCCAGGGCATCGTGAAATGGTTACCGGTTGGGTGCTTGGAAAAGCAGCCAAAGAAGACCAAGAAAAAATGGATGCAGCGGTTGATGAAGCTGTTCGTTGTATGGAAATACTTGCAAAAGATGGTGTGTTAAAAGCACAAAACAGACTACATTCTTTTAAACCATAATCGTTTAAACGAATCTTAACAAGGTATCTTACTATGGGTTTTAAATGTGGCATCGTTGGCTTGCCTAATGTTGGTAAATCAACGCTTTTTAATGCACTAACTAAAGCGGGTATTGAAGCCGCTAACTTTCCTTTTTGTACCATCGAACCTAACACAGGTGTAGTACCGGTACCCGATCCTCGCTTAGACGAGCTAGCAAAAATTGTAAATCCTCAACGTATTCTACCTACTAGTATGGAATTTGTTGATATTGCTGGTTTAGTAAAAGGCGCATCAAAAGGTGAAGGTTTAGGAAACCAATTTTTAGCAAACATTCGTGAAACGGATGCAATTGGCCATGTAGTTCGCTGTTTTGAAGACGAAAACGTAATTCACGTTGCAGGTACTATTGACCCTGCTGACGATATTGACGTTATCAATACCGAATTAGTACTTGCCGATATGGACAGCGCTGATAAAGCAATTTTCCGTAACGCTAAAAAAGCGAAAGGCGGCGATAAAGACGCTAAAGAGCAAAATGCAGTACTTGAAAAAGTTAAAGTACACTTAGACGAAGGGTTAACACTTCGCTCTTTAGAGCTTACTAAAGAAGAAAAAGCAGCAATTAGCTCAATTAACTTCTTAACTATTAAGCCTACTATGTACATTGCTAACGTAGCTGAAGATGGCTTTGAAAATAACCCACACCTTGACCGTGTACGTGCTATTGCAGAGTCTGAAGATGCTGTAGTAATTCCGGTGTGTGCTGCAATCGAATCTGAGCTTTCTGAACTAGATGAAGAAGACAAGCTTGAATTTATGGCAGACCTAGGTTTAGAAGAACCAGGCCTAAACCGTGTTATTCGCGGTGGTTACGAGCTATTGCATTTACAAACCTACTTCACAGCAGGTGTAAAAGAAGTACGCGCGTGGACTATTCCAGTAGGTGCAACTGCGCCGCAAGCGGCTGGTAAAATTCACACCGACTTTGAACGTGGCTTTATTCGCGCACAAACCATTGCTTATGACGACTACATTGCCTTTAATGGCGAAGGTGGCGCTAAAGAAGCCGGTAAAATGCGTCAAGAAGGTAAAGAGTACATTGTTAAAGATGGCGATGTAATGAACTTCTTGTTCAACGTATAATTACGCCTAAACAATCTGTTTATAAAAGCCCGCTTAATGCGGGTTTTTTTATGCCTTTATCTAAATAAGTTTTATCCCAAAAGACAAATGGCCTTAATTACTTTTGGCTTTTTATAGCAATTAGCATAATTAAGCGATCTATTTTGTTGATGGAAAAACCTGTTGATAGCTAGAAAAAACTCGCTATTTGGATGTTCTGAATGAGAATTTTTACACACAGATAGCGACACGTTTAGTCCCGCAAAATGATATAACTATTATTACGGATTGGTATGATACTAACGAGCTAAATTAAATACTTTATTTAACGTGATAAATACGCATCAGTAATAAGCAAATTGCCCTACCAACTGCCTCCACGCAGTGATTAATATGTATTTTTAAAGCAACTAGTGCACGTTATGGTGACTTAAAATGATTGCATAGCCTGGTTGTTAAGTATCATAACTTCATTCAATAGCTAAAATACTCAATAAACTCGGTTTTAATACAACTTGAACGCAAAGCGACTGCATAAATACTCAGCAGTTTTTATATTAACGGTTTTAAGTTGTTATTACTTAGTGTACTTTGACAGTTGATTTACAGTTAAAAAAACAGCAAATTTATTAAAATTTAGCCTCTTAGCTTAATTTTCCTGCAAACAAACCCTGTTAAGTGTTTTTTTGCAAAAAAGGTGTTGACGGATTTGGGTCATATCAGCATAATACGCCCCGCACTCAGCGATGAAGTGATAACAAAAGAGATGGCTAAGTAGCTCAGCTGGTTAGAGCACATCACTCATAATGATGGGGTCACAGGTTCAAATCCCGTCTTAGCCACCATTTTTCTTTTGTTGCTCAATGAAGAGTTTA
>NZ_DJHW01000138.1:8408-8803 GCF_002433295.1 Pseudoalteromonas sp. UBA6610
CTCAATGAAGAGTTTAAAATAACTACCTTCCTTTGATTATTCAAAGTGAAAATGCGGGAGTGGCGGAATTGGTAGACGCGCTGGATTTAGGTTCCAGTATCTTAGGATGTGAGAGTTCAAGTCTCTCCTTCCGCACCATGTTCTGATATGAACTAAACTATCAATTGTTTTCTGTTGGGATATCGCCAAGCGGTAAGGCACCAGGTTTTGATCCTGGCATTCCCAGGTTCAAATCCTGGTATCCCAGCCAACAATGGCTAAGTAGCTCAGCTGGTTAGAGCACATCACTCATAATGATGGGGTCACAGGTTCAAATCCCGTCTTAGCCACCATTTCTTTTTTAGAAGTGGCTCTGCAAGAGTTAAATTGCAGCTCAATGAAGAGTTTAAAATAAC
>NZ_DJHW01000122.1:0-14782 GCF_002433295.1 Pseudoalteromonas sp. UBA6610
GTCAGCTTAACTGACTGGCATTAGGCAACTGCCGGCTTGTTTATTTATGGTGTGCTATTTCTTTTTAATTTTAGCTTTGGCTTTTTTCTTAGCTTTCATTTTTACAGGGTCTTTACGCTTTTTAGCGGGTGGCTTGGCTTCTTTATGCTGTGGTTCAAGCCCTTTAATTATACGGCGCTTAAGCTTTTGCTCTGTGTATCGCTCAACCTTGTATAAAATGCCAATGTCGTGTGCTTCAACTAATGATATAGCAATCCCTTTTTTACCTGCACGGCCAGTACGGCCTATACGGTGTACATAGACATCGGCAGTGCGCGGCATATCAAAGTTAATTACGTGGCTAATGTCAGAAACATCAATACCGCGAGCCGCAACATCGGTTGCTATTAATATGCGCGTTTTGCCACTGTGGAAATTTTCCATCGCTTTCATGCGCTTATCTTGCGGCATTTCGCCACGCAGCCACGCGGCTTTTACGCCATTGTTAGTTAGCTCACCAATTAGCGTTTCTAGGCGCTCACGGGTTTTTACAAATACAATGGCTTTACTTACATCTGGGCCGTTTAGGGTATTAACCAACAGCTCAAGCTTGTGGTGGTAATCATCAGCAAGGTGAACCCATTGATGAATTTTTGCTTTTTCTTTGCGTGACGATTCGGCTTCAAGTAAAGCAGGGTCGTTCAAAATACGCTCTGCAAATAACTCAACGCTATCGCCTTCTAACGTCGCAGAGAATAAAAAGCACTGACGACGGTTTTTAGCTTCGTCACATATGCGCAGCATTTCTTTTCTAAAGCCCATGTCTAACATGCGGTCGGCTTCATCAAGAATAAGCATTTCTACGTTTTCAGCATGGAAATTTTCGGTTTCAAGATATTCCATTAAACGTCCTGGTGTGGCGATTAAAATATCATTATTGTTTTCAAAAATTTCTTTATGGGTGCCGTAGTTTATACCACCTGTTACTACACCAATTTTAAGGTGAGTGCCTTTAGCAAGCAGTTCACATTGCTCATGAATTTGATAAGCCAGTTCACGGGTTGGGGTCATTATTAACACACGTGCAAAACCTGGGTCGCGACGCGGAAAATCCATTAAGTATTGAATAGCCGGAATTAAAAATGCCGCCGTTTTACCTGTGCCAGTAGGTGCTGATGCTAAAATATCGCGACCTTGCAGCGCTTCAGGAATAGCTTGTTGTTGAATGCTGGTTGGTGTCTCGTAGCCCATTTTATCAATGGCGTTGAGTAGTTTAGTATCAAGATCAAATTCAGAAAATTGCATAGAGTGTCTAAAATAAGGGACAATTACCTGCAATTATACGCGCTATACGCCAGTTGGTGAATGAAAAGGTGAAAAAATGTCAGGGTTTACGTTTAAACAATTTAAGGTTGAGCACGATAGCTGTGCTATGAAGGTCTCAACCGACGGCATTTTACTTGGCGCATGGGCGTATTTAAAAGGCGCCAACACATTACTCGATATAGGCACAGGTACCGGTTTACTTGCGCTTATGTGTAAGCAGCGCCAACCAGCACTTAGCATAACCGCTGTTGAAATTGATGAAGCTGCTTACAAGCAAGCGCAGCAAAATATAGCCTCTAGCCCGTGGCCAAATATCACAGTAAAGCACACCACTATACAAGCGTTTAAACAGGCGGCGCCATTTGATGTTGTGATTTCTAACCCCCCTTATTTTAACCGTAGTTTAAAAGGGCTAAGCGATGCCCGTAACACCGCACGCCATACCGATGGTTTAAGTTTTGACGAACTAATACATGCCTATATGCGTTTAAGTCATGAGCATTCGTGCTTTAACGTAATTTTACCCACCACAGAGGCGGGCTTATTCATTGACTTGGCAAAACAAAGCGGGCTTTATTTAAACGCGCATTGCCAAATAAAAACCACACCAAGTAAAGCATTTAGCCGCAGTTTAATGCGCTTTAGCTTAGTAAACACTTTGCCTGAGCTTACCTCCCTATGCATAAAAAATGACAACAACCGCTACAGCGATGATTATATTGCGTTATGTAAAGCGTTTTACTTGAAAATGTAATTTTTTAGGCAGGTAATTATCTAGTAATAAAGGATAGTTTACCCATTATGCATACGTATTCAGTTTTTATTTGAGCAACTCTCAAACTAGTGTTAACCACTTGTAAATAACGTCGAGTATGTTGTTTAACTCGCCCAACACTGGAAACACACACTATGAAACTCAGTAAAATGATCACCACAGCAGGTTTTAGCTTAGGTTTAACCTTACCAAGTTTAGTATCGGCTGCACCTACAACATTTGTGCATTTATTTGAATGGAATTGGCAAGATGTAGCCCAAGAATGTGAGCAGTTTTTAGGACCAAAAGGGTACGCTGCTGTACAGGTGTCTCCGCCTAACGAGCATATTACAGGTAGCCAATGGTGGACTCGCTATCAACCGGTGAGCTACCAACTACAAAGCCGCGGCGGTAACCGTTCGCAATTTATAGATATGGTTAATCGCTGTAACACCGCAGGCGTCGATATATATGTTGATACATTAATAAACCATATGGCAGCCGGCAGTGGTACGGGCACTGCTGGTAACACTTTTGGTAATAAACAATACCCTATTTATAGCCCACAAGATTTTCACGAAAGTTGCTCTATTAACCCAGAAGATTACGGTAATAACCGTTATCGCGTGCAAAACTGTGAGCTAGTAGGGCTGGCCGATTTAAACACTTCTTCAAATTATGTGCAAAATACCTTAGCGGCATATATTAATGACCTTCAAGCTATGGGTGTTAAAGGTTTTAGGTTTGATGCTGCTAAGCATGTTGCTGCAAGTGATATTCAAAGTTTAATGGCAAAAATAAATGGCTCGCCAGTGGTGTTTCATGAGGTGATAGATCAAGGAACTGAAGCGGTTGCAGCCTCAGAGTATTTAAGTACAGGGCTAGTTACCGAGTTTAAATACAGTACGCAGCTTGGTAATACCTTTAGAAATGGCTCGCTTGCATGGTTAAGTAATTTTGGTGAAGGCTGGGGCTTTATGCCAAGTTCATCAGCTGTAGTATTTGTAGATAACCACGACAATCAGCGCGGCCATGGTGGTGCGGGTAATGTAATTACCTTTGAAGATGGCCGTTTATACGACCTAGCCAACGTATTTATGTTGGCATACCCGTATGGGTATCCAAAAGTAATGTCGAGTTATGATTTTCACGGCGATACAGATGCGGGTGGGCCAAGTGTACCGGTGCACAATAATGGTAATTTAGAATGTTTTGCAAGTAACTGGAAGTGCGAGCATCGCTGGTCTTATATTGCGGGTGGTGTCGATTTTAGAAATAACACAGCCGACAATTGGGTAGTAACAAATTGGTGGGATAACACCCATAACCAGATTGCATTTGGACGTGGTAGCTCAGGTCATATGGCAATTAATAAAGAAGACTCAACGCTTAATACAACAATTCAAACAGATATGGCGCCTGGACAGTACTGTAATGTGTTAAAAGGCGAGCTTTTGGGTAATGCTACTAGTTGTAGTGGTGAAGTAATAACAGTTAATAGCAACGGCACCATCAATTTAAATGTAGCGCCATGGGATGCAATAGCAATTCATAAAAATGCTAAATTAACTCAAGGAACAGTGCCTAATAATAGCGACTGGCAAAGAACCGTTATTTTTATTAATGCTCAAACACAAAGCGGACAAGACATGTTTGTACGCGGTGGTATAGACCACACCTATGCAAATACAAACCTTGCTAGAAACTGCCAAACAACAAATGTTGAATGTGCTATGCCAATTCGCCATAACAATCTAAAAAACAACACCACAACACCTTGGAAAGCAAACGATAACTACCTAGATTGGTATGGAATTGAACAAGGCCAAAGCAGTGAAGCGCAAGGTACTGCCATGGATTGGACTACAAATGTTTGGCCAAGTGAATATGGCGCCCAAAAATCGGTAACAGTAGATGGCTTTGGTGTTACACCCCTTAATATATGGGGCGAACACTATTGGATGCTTGATGTTGATATGGATTGCAGTAAAGCTGTTAACGGATGGTTTGAATTAAAAGCATTTATAAAAAATGGCCAAGAGTGGGAAGGCGATATAAGCCAAGCAAATACCCCCTATACAAGTACTAACCATATGGCACAGTGTGGAAAAATTAATATGTTTGAATTTAACAGCTCAAATGTAGAGGTACGTGACTTTTAAATACGTACTTTAAAACGCGTACGTTAAAAAACTATCAGCCAATTTAAAAACCAAGTGGGTTAACGCGCACTTGGTTTTTTACTTTTATATGTACCTAAATAGCAGTTTAATTTCATAGTGCGTTTATAAATCAGCTGGTATTATCGTTTTATTCGCCATTTTTAATTTAGGCAACACAATGAAAAAGTTAAACAAACTACCGTTACTAACTATACTCGCTGCGGCTTTATTTGTAAGCCAAGGTGCGCTTGCAAACATGACTCCTGTTGGGCTTTGGAAAACCATAGATGAAGACACCAACGAGGCTAAATCGTACGTACGCATTACTCAAAATGATAAGGTGCTCAGTGGTAAAGTTGAGACTATTTTAGACCCAGCTAAACAAACCGGTATTTGTAAAGAGTGTGATGGGGCATTAAAAAATCAGCCTATTTTAGGGATGACCATAATCACTGATGTAAAACCAGAAGATGATGGCGTGTGGGGCGATGGTGAAATACTTGACCCTACAAATGGTAAAACCTATACCGTGCAACTAACACCACAAAACGACGGTAAAACATTGGAAGTACGTGGCTATATAGGCTTTTTTTACCGTAACCAATATTGGCAACGTGTGGAGTAGCACTACTCGTTTGCTGTTTTTAAAAACTCGCGTTTAAGCCATGCTCGTAATGCGCTTACCTGTGGGTGATTAAGCATGGCGTGGCTCGTTGCAAAATAAAACTGCTGATGCGGATTTACAATGCTTTGGCCAATTTGCGTGAGCATGCCGTGCTTTATATCGTCGCGTACAAATTGTTTGTGGGTGACCAAAACGCCAAGCTGGCGCATCGCGGCTTGCGTTGCTTGCACTGAAATATTAAAGGTTAAGTTATTATGCTGCTTAGGCTGCGCTAAATTATTAGCCTCGCACCACGTTTGCCAATCGTTTTGCCTACGTGGGTTGGTAACGTAGATTGCTTTAAAACGCTGCAGCAAATTTTGCGCGGTTAACTCATCTTTATTTAAGCCAACTAAAAGCTGTGGGTTACAGACTAAAATTAACTGATCGTCGGCTAGTTTTTCACAGTGATATTTTTGCCACTTATCGGGCTGGCCATGAATAATCGCTGCATCAATCCCTTCGCGCTCTAAATCAAATTCACCCACCAAGTTAGAAATACGAATGTCGCTGTTTGGCGAAATGCGCTGAAAATCAGCCACCCTAGGGATCCACCAGTGCAGAGCTAGTGAGTTAACCATATTGAGTGTTAAATAAGTTGGCTCATTCGCTGTGTTACTTGCCTCTTGGCTGGCTGCTAAAATTTCAGCCATGGCCGGGGCTATGCGTTTGTAATAGCGCTCACCCACAGGATTGAGCTCAACGCGGCGACCAATGCGATTAAAAAGCGGTGTATTAAGTTGTAACTCTAAAGCTTTAATAGACTGACTTACCGCCGAGTGACTAATACTTAGCTGCTCAGCCGCGAGCACCATGCTGCCAGTTTCGGCAACAGCTATAAACGTATAGAGAGATTTTAACGGCGCTGATTTAATCATAGGTTACTTATTAACAGTTAAGTTTTACTTACAGGTTAGTTTAATATTATTCGCTTTTAAATTTATAAAGTACACGTAAAATTAGCGCCATAAAAGCCAATGCCAATTTTTTGAAAAATAATAAATAGATTAAAAAAATTAAGCCTTTAATTTTGCTTTTTACATTCATTTTTTATTCAAAGGATAACTGCGGTGACGTTAAATTCTCGTGCTTGTATGTTTATGCTGCTCTCTACATTTACCTTGGCGTTAAATAGCTTTATAGCCAAGTTACTTACCGATTACTTTAGCACCAGCGAAGTGGTTTTTTTACGGGTGTTCTTACCCGCGATTATTATGCTGGCATTGGCGGCAGGTATTAAATGGCAGCTACCTAATAAATCAACATGGCGAACCTTTGCTATTCGCGCAATTTTTATAGTGCTGTGCCAAAACTGCTTTTTAGTGGCGCTAAATACTTTAACGCTGGTGGAAGCGGTTATTTTATTTAGCACTGGGCCGTTATTTATACCGCTAATAGAACGGGGGCTTTTTAAAACTAAATTAAATTGGTTATTGTTACCTACAATGGCGCTGATGTTTGCGGGTGTGATTATTCAAAATATTCATAGCGACGGCATACAATGGCGCTGGAGCTTATTAATTGGCTTAGGGGCTGGGATTTTTAATGCCTGCTCGCAAATCACCTTGTTTCGAGCCAGTAAAATTAAGCTTCCGATGATGGTTATTAACGGTTGGAGTTTTACACTGGCTGCCATTTTTATGGTGCCAGTATTAATGTTTACCAGCGAAGGTGAGCGCTTTTACCAAGGTTTTGCAATCGATATAAGCAATTACAGTTTATTACTGATGGTGGCATTAATTGGGTTTTCGACCGCTGCAACGCAGTTTTTTAGAGGAAAGGCGTACCGATTAGCTAGTTCTAACTCGCAGCTAGCACCGCTTATTTATTCTAACTTATTATTTGCGTTGTTATTTCAGCTAATTTTTTACGATACAACATTAAGTTTATCGCAAGTAATAGGCTCAGCGCTTATTGTACTGGCATGTATTATTAATACCTTTGCGCCTAATTGGCTATTGCAAAGGCAAGCAAAAATACGTGAAAAAAAGTGCGCTAAAAAACTTAGTTATTTGTAATGTATTGGCCTAAACATGGTTTAGGCCAAACTCGTTATAGCGTTTCGCTATACTCTGTCATTATTTGTTCAACCCAGCTGGCTATGCGCTCATCACTTAGCTCGTATTGGCTGTCTTCATCAAGCGCTAGGCCAACAAAGTGTTTGCCATCGGGGGTAAGTGCTTTTGACGCTTCAAACTCGTAGTTTTCATCGTTTGGCCAAAAACCAAGTTGCGTAAACGACTGGGTATTTATTTCATCGTGAAGCATACCAAGGGCGTCTTGAAACCATTGTCCGTAACCTTGTTGGTCGCCCATGCCAAATAAAGCAATGGTTTTACCATTTAGGTTTACATCTTTAATGTCGTCCCACTTAGACTCCCAGTCTTCTTGTATTTCTCCAAAATCCCATGTTGAAATACCAAAGATGATAAAGTCGTACTGCTCTGCATTTTTAAGTGGTTCGTCTTTAATATTGTGTAAGGTCACTACATCGGCGCCAATAAGGTCGCGAATTTTTTCTGCTGCCATCTCTGTGTAGCATGTAGTAGAGCCAAAAAATAAACCAATCTGCATCGTATTTATCACTGTGTAATTGCCTGTTATGATAGGGCGCAGTTTACCGTAAGGTATTTTTAATTGATACCTTCTACCGTGGGTATTACCAACATGAGATCACAACGTGACAACGCTACCTGACGATTTACCTGAACCAAATACCGAGCTAAACAGCAACAGCGACTTTTTAGAAACCTTTTTAGATAGCTTGTACTTAGAGCAAGGTGTAAGCGAAAACACCCTTAGCGCGTATCGCAGTGACCTAGATAAGTTTTGTCAGTTTTTAAAAGGCGAAAGCTTAATGACGGTAACCAGCTTAGATATAGAAAGCTACCTAGCGTATCGCGTAGATTTAGGGTTAAAACCACGTAGCACGGCACGCAGCATAAGTGCTTTAAAGCGGTTTTATCAGTATTTTGTACGTGAAAAACATATCGCAAGCTCACCGCTTGAAAACATTGCGCAACCAAAAGCGGGTCAATCGTTACCTAAAACGCTCTCAGAAGCCGAAGTAGAGGCATTATTAAGTGCGCCCAATATTGAAGAGCCAATGGGGCTGCGCGATAAAGCCATGCTAGAGCTACTTTATGCTACGGGCTTGCGTGTAACCGAGCTTGTAGGGCTGCGTATGGAGCAAATTAACTTGCGCCAGTCGGTTGTGTTTGTAAAAGGTAAGGGCAACAAAGAGCGCTTAGTACCTTTAGGTGAAGAAGCCATGTACTGGCTTGAGCAGTTTTTAAAAGGGGGGCGTGCACAAATGATAAAACACGCCACCGATTTTGTGTTTCCTTCAAAACGCGGTGTAGGAATGACCCGACAAACCTTTTGGCATCGTATTAAACACTATGCTATTTTGGCGTCTATTGAGTCTGATTTATCGCCGCATACGTTGCGCCATGCCTTTGCAACACATTTACTTAATCATGGTGCCGACTTAAGAGTGGTGCAGATGATGTTAGGGCACAGCGACTTATCGACTACACAAATTTATACCCATGTTGCCAATGAGCGATTAAAATCGGTACACTCAGAGCATCACCCGCGCGCGTAATATGAAATTTAATATCAGCTTAGCGGTCAATTTAGTACGTATTATTAGATAGAGAAAATTATGAAAAAATTAATGTTAGCAGGTGCAATGTTGTGCACAAGTATTAGTGCATTTGCAAATGGCGTAGCCACAACGCCAGATGCTAATGATCCTATTGTTACTAAATTTGCCACGTTAGGTGTAACAGTTAAGCAAATAAACCCAAGCCCCGTTGCCGGTTTAAAAGAGCTTATTACAAATAAAGGTGTACTTTACGCCAGCCCAGACGGCCAGTTTTTAATGCAAGGCACGCTAATTGATTTAAACAACCGCAGCAACTTAACCGAGCAAGCGTTAAATGGTGTCCGTGTTGAAGGTATTAAAGAATACCAAGATTCAATGATTGTTTATAAAGCACCTAACGAAAAACACCAAATTACGGTATTTACCGATATTAGCTGTGGCTATTGTCGTAAATTACACCGCGAACTAGACGACTTGCTTGATGCAGGCATTACTGTTCGTTATTTAGCATTTCCGCGTGGTGGATTGCAAGGTTCGGGCTACGCCGATTTAATGAATGTATGGTGTGCACGCGACCAGCAAGAAGCACTAACAGAAGCTAAATCAGGCGAAGACACTAAAGTAGTTGCCGGTTGTAGCGCACCAGTAGCTGAGCATTACCAGCTAGGCCAAAGCTTTGGTATTAGCGGTACGCCAGCCATTATTTTAGAAGACGGTACAATGATCCCTGGCTACCAGCCAGCCGCCGCATTAAGTGCTGCGCTTGAGGCGAACAAAGCAGGTTAATTAAAAATCTGAGTACCTGTTTAATACCAATCCGCGATAATACTTAATCATTTTGCGGGGCTAAACGTGTTTTACCGGCGTTAAAAAATGCTTATTTACGACTGCATAGATGCAGAAGGTAGAGTAATGCAGGAGCTATTGCCGAGAACAACTAAATAGCGAATTTTTTGCCTAGCTATCAACACGTTTTTTCAGCCTCAAAATAGATCACTTAATTAAGCGAATTGGTTTAAAAAGGCCTTTATGGCCTTTTTTTGTCTTTTTATTATGAACACCATAAGTTAAAAACCAGCATGAAAAAACTGATCATTGCGCGCGAAAATGTAGACGATTCTTACCTGCCAAGCGATCTGCACCCTGTTATTAAGCAAATTTATGCCACGCGTAACGTGCAAAATGCACACGAGCTAAATAATAGTGCAGCCACGCTAATCGACTTTAAACTGTTTAAAGACATCGACAAAGCCACCGAGCTATTAATTGATGCGCTGAATGCGCAAAGCCGCATTTTAATTGTTGGCGACTTCGATGCCGATGGCGCAACCAGTACAGCTACCTTAATGCAAGGCTTGGCAATGTTTGGCTTTAATAACTTAGACTACCTTGTACCGGACAGGTTTAGCTTAGGCTATGGTTTAAGCCCTGCGCTTGCTGAGCAAATTGTTGATATAAAACCAGAGCTGGTTATTACGGTAGATAACGGTATTTCGTGTATTGCAGGCATAGACATACTAAAAAAAGTGGGCATTAAAGTACTGGTTACTGATCACCACTTGCAAGGGGAGCAGCTCCCTAATGCCGATGCAATTGTTAACCCAAACCGTCATGATTGCCGTTTTCCTTCAAAATCAATTGCGGGTGTCGGCGTTGCCTTTTACTTGCTTATAGCCCTTAGAAGCACGTTACGAGAGCAAGGTTATTTTGAACGCCATGCTATGCCAAATTTAGCCGACTTGCTTGATATAGTTGCCCTAGGCACCGTGGCCGATGTAGTCGCGCTTGATGCAAATAACCGCACTTTTGTACACCAAGGGTTGGCGCGTATACGCAGCGGTAAAACACGCCCAGGTATTACTGCGCTTATTGAAGTGGCTAATCGTAATGCAGCGCGTTTAAGCGCCAGTGACTTTGGTTTTTCGTTGGCCCCGCGTTTAAACGCCGCAGGGCGACTAGATGACATGAGTTTGGGTATAGCGTGCTTATTAAGTACCGATATAAACCAAGCAAGGCGTATTGCCAGCGAGTTAGATAGCTTAAACCATGCACGGCGCGAAATAGAGCAGGGCATGCAAGCCGAGGCGCAAGCAGTGCTTGATAGGCTCGCGTTTAGTGACGACAACATTCCCGATGCCATTTGTTTATACCAAGAAGATTGGCACCAAGGTGTTATTGGTATTTTGGCGGGTCGCTTAAAAGAAAAATACCACCGCCCAACCGTTATTTTTGCCGGTGGCGAAAACGGTGAAATAAAAGGCTCGTGCCGCTCTATTGAAGGGCTGCACATGCGCGATTTACTCGAAGGGCTAAATACCGCCGACCCGCACTTAATTAATAAATTTGGCGGCCATGCCATGGCGGCAGGGCTAAGTATTGATGAGCAAAATTTTAATGACTTTAAAAACGCGTTTGATGCAGCTGTAAGCGCGCAGTTAAGCGAAGAAAGTAAACGCTGCATTGTGTTTACCGATGGCGAGCTGCCAAACGAGTGCTTTACAATGGACTTTGCTCAGCTATTAAAGCAATCAGGCCCATGGGGGCAGCAATTTCCTGAGCCGGTATTTGAGCACACCTTTGAAGTTATCCAGCAGCGTATAGTAGGCGAAAAACACTTAAAGCTGGTGCTTAAACATCAATCTGGGCGCTTAGTTGACGCCATTGCATTTGGAATAGATGTAAAAGCATGGCCCGACACCGAGGCCCGTTATGTCAAAGTGGCTTATCAGCTCGACATAAACGAATTTAGAGGTAAGTTTAGCCTGCAATTAATTGTTCGCGAGCTTGAAAAAGTGCATTAAAAAATATGCACAATGCATGCATAAAAGGCTAATAAAGCGCGCGGTTTTTTGTTAAAATCGGGCGTTTTTATCATTTGACGATAATTTATTGCGTTTAGTGCTAATTTTAGCGCGCAATAATCTAGCCATTTTGGAGTAATGTACATGTTTGAAGTGAATCCTGTGATTAATCAAATCAAGGAAATTCGCGAACGTACTGAACTGCTTCGGGGGTACCTTTGACTACGCTCACAAACAAGAGCGCCTAGAAGAAGTAAACGCCGAACTTGAAGATTCAGCCGTATGGAATGAACCTGAGCGCGCACAAGCACTTGGTCGTGAAAAATCAGCCTTAGAAGCCGTTGTTGAAACAATCGACAACTTGGTAGCGGGTGCTGACGACGTAGAAGGTTTATTAGAGCTTGCAGTAGAAGCAGAAGACGAAGACACGTTTGTTGAAGCGCAAACTGAACTTGAAGGCTTAAATAAACAGCTTGAGGGTTTAGAGTTTCGCCGTATGTTTTCGGGCTCTCACGATGCAAACGATGCTTACCTTGATTTACAGTCTGGGTCTGGCGGTACTGAAGCACAAGACTGGTGTAACATGTTATTACGCATGTATTTACGCTGGGGCGAAGCGAAAGGCTTTAAAGTTGAGCTAGTAGAAGCAACCGATGGCGATGTAGCCGGTATTAAAGGTGCAACAGTGCGCTTTGTAGGCGAATACGCATATGGTTGGCTGCGCACAGAAACAGGTGTACACCGCTTAGTACGTAAAAGCCCATTTGATTCAAGTGGTCGTCGTCATACCTCGTTTGCCTCTGCGTTTGTTTACCCAGAAGTAGATGACAATATTGAAATTGATATTAATCCGGCTGACTTACGTATAGACGTTTACCGTGCATCGGGCGCGGGTGGTCAGCACGTTAATACCACCGAATCGGCAGTACGTATTACTCACGTACCTACCAACACGGTTGTTCAGTGTCAAAACGAGCGTTCACAACACAAAAATAAAGCCCAAGCAATGAAGCAGTTAAAAGCAAAATTATTTGAGCTTGAACTTCAGCAGCAAAATGCTGAAAAGCAATCGCAAGAAGACGCAAAGTCGGATATTGGCTGGGGAAGCCAAATTCGTTCTTACGTACTTGATGATGCACGTATTAAAGATTTACGAACTGGCGTTGAAAACCGTAATACGCAATCGGTACTTGACGGCAACCTAGACAAATTTATTGAAGCTAGCCTAAAATCTGGCCTATAACCACCAAGCTAAAAAAGAGCTAAAAAATGACTGATCAAATCCAAGACGAAAATAAGTTAATCGCTGAGCGTCGCGGCAAATTAGACGCTATTCGCGAAAATTGCCCAGCCAACGGTCATCCTAATCAGTTCCGTCGTGAACATTACACGGCTGATTTACAGGCTGAGTTTGGTGATAAGAGTAAAGAAGAATTAGTAGAGCTTAAGCACGTTGTATCAATTGCTGGCCGTATTTTAGCTAAGCGTGGTCCTTTTATGGCCATTCAAGACATGAAAGGCCGTGTACAAGCTTACGCATCTAAAGATGTGCAAAAAGACTTAAAAGCAAAATATGGCCAACTAGATATTGGCGATATTATTGGTGTTAAAGGTGCGCTTAATAAATCAGGTAAAGGCGATTTATACGTAGAAATGACCGAGTACGAACTACTTACTAAGTCACTACGCCCATTACCAGAGAAGTTTCATGGTTTATCAGATCAAGAAACCAAGTACCGTCAACGTTATGTTGATTTAATTACTAACGAAGCAACGCGCGAAACATTCCGCATTCGCTCACAAGTAGTTGAAGGTATTCGTCGCTTTTTAGCAGAGCGCGACTTTATGGAAGTAGAAACGCCAATGCTACAGGTTATTCCTGGCGGTGCGTCTGCGCGTCCATTTGTGACTCACCATAACGCACTTGATATAGACATGTACTTACGTATAGCACCTGAGCTTTACCTTAAGCGTTTAGTAGTAGGTGGTTTTGACCGCGTATTTGAAATTAACCGTAACTTCCGTAACGAAGGGTTATCAACGCGCCACAACCCAGAATTCACTATGATTGAATTTTACCAAGCCTACGCTGATTACATCGATCTGATGAACATTACCGAAGACATGCTACGTACAGTTGCAACAAACGTTTTAGGTAGCCCAATTGTTGTTAATACAACTCAAGATGAAAACGGCGAAGTTATCGACTCAGTAGAGTACGACTTTGGCCAACCGTTTGAGCGCCTAAGCATGGCTGATGCTATCTTAAAATATAACCCTGAGTTTGATGCTGCGGTATTTAATGACCCAGAAAACCACTTTGAAGAATTAAAAGCGTACGCTAAACAAGTGCACGTTAAAATTCCTGAAAATTGTGTATGGGGCCCAGGTAAGTTTTTATGTGAAATATTTGAAGAGACGGCTGAGCACATGCTTATCCAACCTACATTTATTACAGGCTACCCGTGGGAAGTATCGCCACTTGCGCGCCGTAACGACGAAAACCCATTTGTTACCGACCGCTTTGAGTTTTTTGTTGGCGGACGTGAGCTTGCAAATGGCTTCTCGGAGCTTAACGATGCACAAGATCAAGCAGAGCGCTTTACTCGCCAAGTTGAAGAAAAAGACGCCGGCGATGATGAAGCAATGCATTACGATGAAGACTACATACGCGCACTAGAGTACGGCTTACCGCCTACTGCCGGTGAAGGTATTGGTATTGACCGCTTAGTAATGTTATTTACTGATTCACCAACCATTAAAGATGTTATTTTGTTCCCGCATATGCGCCCACAAGCTGACTAAGCTTAAACAAAATAAATGTGATAAACGCCGCTAAATTTTAGCGGCGTTTTTGTGGGAGTACAAAAATAAGCGCCAATGCAGGAAAAGTTGGAGAGTAAATTGCTTTATAAAAACAGACGAAAGAGAGGATAAGATTGTTCGCTTTTTAATTAATTAGTACTAAGCTAAATTTTAAAGCTAGTTATTAGTACTTATTAATAGTTAATTCAGATTGGGTTATTTAATGTAGCCTTGTTTTAAATAACCTTAATAACAGTGCTATAACGTAATTTCATGACTGTTTTTTAAACATTATGTTGTATTTATGTAAAAAACTTAGCTAAAATACGCCAAAATTTTGAGCTGGGTAAAAATAGCACTCTAAATATGAATTCTCAAATGGACTTAGAATATAATATGAAAGACAACCGAGTTGAAGAATCGCCAGAAACTGACACCAAAGAGCAAAAGCGACAAGCTTATTACCGAGCCTGTATTGCTGAGTTTCAGCAATTAGGTTACCAAGAGCAATATTTAGCGCAGCTCAAAGATGATTTAGTGCCTTTAATGGGCGTTAACCCACAAGACAAAAACATTTAAATCGTTTACTTTTCAAACCAATTATACAATTAAAGCTGACTTATGTGCGTTCTGTAACCAGATAGTCATTTTTGGCATAAAAGTGTTTGACATATTTTCTGA
>NZ_DJHW01000140.1:0-33808 GCF_002433295.1 Pseudoalteromonas sp. UBA6610
ACATATCATCAACCTTGAGCAAACAGTACCAATGTTCAACGACGCACTTAAGTTTTTATCAAGTGCTGCTGCAAACAAAGGTAAAGTTCTTTTCGTTGGTACTAAGCGCGCAGCAAGCGAAGCAGTTAAAGAAGCTGCTTTACAAAGCGACCAGTTCTTCGTTAACCACCGCTGGTTAGGTGGTATGTTAACTAACTGGAAAACAGTTCGTCAGTCAATCAAGCGTCTTAAAGACCTTGAAGCTCAAAGCCAAGACGGTACTTTCGAGAAGTTAACTAAGAAAGAAGCGTTAATGCTTACTCGCGAAATGGAAAAGCTTGAAAAGAGCCTTGGCGGTATCAAAAACATGGGTGGCCTTCCAGACGCTATCTTCGTTATCGATGCTGATCACGAGCACATTGCTATCCGTGAAGCAAACAACCTAGGTATTCCAGTTGTTGCAATCGTTGATACTAACTCTAACCCAGACGGTGTTGATTACATCGTACCTGGTAACGATGATGCTATCCGTGCAATCAACCTTTACACTAGCTCTGTTGCAGCTGCTATCACTGAAGGTCGTGAGAACAACATCGTTGCTCAAGCTGAGAAAGACGACTTTGTAGAAGCTGAGTAATTAGCTGTCATCAAGTCTTCATCTTTTTAAGGTGAAGACTTGCTATTCTTGTAGAGCGGTTTACCCGCTTATCTAATACCTGATTTCAGATTTGAGGATTTACTAATGGCTGTAACTACTGCCCTAGTTAAAGAATTACGCGAGCGTACTGGCGCTGGCATGATGGATTGTAAAAAAGCGTTAACTGAAACTGATGGCGACATCGAGTTAGCGATTGAAAACATGCGTAAGAGCGGTGCTGCAAAGGCTGCTAAGAAAGCAGGTAACATTGCTGCTGAAGGTACTATCATCATCAAGCAAAACGATGGTGTTGCAGTACTAGTAGAAGTTAACTGTCAAACTGACTTCGTAGCAAAAGACGAAAGCTTCTTAGCGTTTGCTAACAAAGTTGCTGACGCTGCTATCGCTGAAACAATCACTATCGAAGACTTACAAGCTAAGTTTGAAGAAGACCGTGTTGAGCTAGTAACTAAGATTGGTGAAAACATCAACGTACGTCGTCTTCAGTACATCACTGGTGAAACACTTGTTGAATACCGTCACGGTGAGCGTATTGGTGTTGTTGTTGCAGGTGTTGCTGATGAAGAAACACTTAAGCACATTGCAATGCACGTTGCTGCTTCAAACCCAGAGTACTTAACGCCTGAAGATGTACCTGCTGACGTTGTAGAAAAAGAAAAGCAAGTTCAAATCGACATCGCGATGAACGAAGGCAAGCCTGCTGAAATCGCTGAAAAAATGGTTGTTGGCCGCATGAAGAAATTTACTGGTGAGGTTTCTCTTACTGGTCAAGCTTTCATCATGGAGCCTAAAAAATCTGTTGGCGAAATTCTTAAAGAGAAAAACGCAACAGTTACTAGCTTCGCACGTGTAGAAGTTGGTGAAGGTATCGAGAAGAAAGAAGAAGATTTTGCTGCTGAAGTTGCTGCTCAAATTGCAGCTGCAAAAGGCGAGTAAGATTAACTATTTGTGATGCATAAGGAAATTAGATGCCATTAAAGTACTATTTGCTTTTGCGTCACGCTTAGAAATTCTTTAAAATAACCGCGCTTTTATGTTTATCATAAGCGCGGTTATTTTTTACCCATAATTTAATAAAAAGTTGGCCCCAATACTATGACTATCAATCGTAAACCTATTTTTAGACGTGTTCTTCTCAAATTAAGTGGTGAAGCTTTAATGGGAGACGAAGGCTTCGGCATCGACCCAAAAGTGCTAGATCGTATGGCCCAAGAAATTAAAGAGCTGGTAGAACTCGACGTAGAAGTGGGTTTGGTTATCGGCGGTGGTAACTTTTTACGTGGCGGATCACTAGCAGAAGCTGGCATGAACCGCGTAGTTGGTGACCACATGGGTATGCTTGCAACCGTAATGAACGGCCTTGCAATGCGTGATGCACTACACCGTGCATTTGTTAATTGTCGTTTAATGTCGGCAATCCCTCTAAACGGTGTATGTGATGCATACAACTGGGCTGAGGCAATTAGCTTATTAAAATCTGGCCGCGTTGTTATTTTTGCAGCAGGTACGGGTAACCCGTTCTTCACTACCGATTCTGCTGCGTGTTTACGCGGTATTGAAATTGAAGCCGACACTGTAATTAAAGCGACTAAGGTTGATGGCGTATTTAGTGATGATCCGGTTAAAAACCCAGAAGCCACGCTTTACCGTCACTTAAGCTACAATGAAATTATTGATAAAGAACTAAAAGTAATGGATTTAGCGGCGTTTACACTCGCTCGCGATCATAATATGCCATTGAGCGTATTTAACATGAATAAATCAGGCGCCTTAAAACGCGTAATTATGGGTGAAGAAGAAGGCACACTTATCTCTTCACAAGCCTCAGATGAAGTAATCAAATAATTAGGATTAAACCGTGATTAACGATATTCAAAAAGATGCGCAAGAGCGCATGCAAAAAAGTGTAGCAGCACTAGGTAGTCAACTATCAAAAATTCGTACAGGTCGTGCTCACCCAGCAATTTTAGACGGCATTATGGTATCGTACTACGGTGCTGATACACCGCTTAACCAAGTGGCTAATGTAACGATTGAAGACTCTCGTACGCTGGCTATCGGCGTATTCGATAAGTCTTTAGCGCAAGCTGTAGAAAAAGCAATTATGGCGTCTGACTTAGGTTTAAACCCTATGTCTGCTGGTACAGTAATTCGCGTACCACTTCCTCCGCTTACAGAAGAGCGTCGTAAAGATTTAATTAAAATTGTACGTGGCGAAGTAGAAAGCGGCCGTGTTGCTGTGCGTAACATTCGTCGTGACGCTAATGGCGATGTAAAATCTTTATTAAAAGATAAAGAAATTTCTGAAGATGAAGCGCGTCAAGCAGAAGATACAATTCAAAAGCTTACAGATAAATTTATCAAAGAAATGGATGCACAACTAACAGCGAAAGAAGCTGAGTTGATGGAAATCTAAACAGCTAAATAACCTCAATGCAGGTTATGAAATATATTAGTTTTGAAACGCCGTCTAGGGTATACTAGGCGGCGTTTTTTTATGGAATACTCAATATTTATGGTTCTAGACGCTGATACAATTTCACAGCAATGTTTACCTAAACATGTTGCCATCATCATGGATGGTAACGGGCGTTGGGCGCAAGCTAGAAATAGACCTCGTGTGTTCGGGCATAAAAAAGGCGTGGACGCAGTTCGTCAATCTGTTCAGTTTTGTACTAAATTAGGGATACAATCGTTAACCTTATTTGCTTTTAGTAGTGAAAACTGGCGCCGCCCCGAAGACGAAGTAAACACTTTAATGGAGCTTTTTTTGTTTGTTTTAACAAAGGAAGTAAAAAAGCTTCATAAAAATAATGTAAAACTGACCATTATTGGAGATTTATCACGATTCTCTGAAAGTTTACGTAGCAAAGTAAACGCTGCGCATGAGCTAACAGCAGATAACACCGGTTTGCATTTAAACGTGGCCGCTAATTATGGCGGTAGATGGGATATGGCAAATGCAGCAAAGCAACTAGCACTTCAAGTTGCAAACGGACAACTCAAGGCAGAGGATGTTACAGAAGAGCGCTTAGCACAGCATATGAGCATGGCAGACCAAGCGGAGCCGGATTTACTAATTCGCACGGGTGGTGATGTTCGTATTAGTAACTTTTTACTATGGCAAGCTGCTTATGCGGAACTTTACTTTACCGAAACTCTTTGGCCTGATTTTAATGAAGCAGCATTTGCTGAGGCCATTGCGTGTTACGTTGCCAGAGAGCGACGTTTTGGTTGTACGGGCGAACAAATAAAACAATTACTCGCTCAAACCTAAAATAGAATAAGGGTCACTATTTTGTTAAAACAACGAATTTTAACCTCGGTTGTATTAGCGCCATTAGCGCTAGCCTTGGTTTTTTATACTCCACTAACATTGTTTAGTTACTTTGCCGGTATTATTGTTTTACTTGGCGCGTGGGAGTGGTCTGCTTTTATGGGCCTATGCACAAAATTAAAACGGGGTGCGTTTGTGGTGTTAATTGGCGCGTTATTGGCGCTGCTAAATTTACATTGGCCGATTGAATCACTGTGGCAAAACGGCCAGCTGGTCGGGGATGCAAATTACTTATTTACGCTCTCGTTTGCTTGGTGGATTGTGGCCAGTTATTTAATTTGGCGCTACCCAGCCATGGCCAAAGCATGGAACGAAGGCTTGGTAATGCGCGGCATTGCCGGGTTGCTTACTTTAATCCCACTTTGGCTTGCACTCAATACCTTACGTAGCGCGCAATACGCTGAATCAACGCACTTTGGCTCGGTACTGATTTTAGTGGTACTTGGTATTGTGTGGAGCGCCGATGTAGGGGCTTATTTTACAGGCAAAAGTTTTGGTAAACACAAACTCATGCCAAAGGTGAGCCCTAACAAAACCATCGAAGGCCTTGCAGGCGGTGTGGTTGCATCAATTATATTTGTTTTAGCTTTTTGTCATTTTACCGGTGTGGATTTTGCTGTATGGCCTATTTATGCCGTAATGACCGCCTTTATAGCCTTGTTTTCGGCTGTCGGTGATTTACTCGAAAGCATGTTTAAACGTGAAGCCGGCCTAAAAGACAGTGGTCGCTGTTTACCCGGCCACGGCGGTATTTTAGACAGAATTGACAGCTTAACCGCAGCAGCCCCAATGTTTGTTATGTGCTATGCATGGACCTTGAGTTTATGAGCCAACAGCAACAACTTGTTATTTTAGGCGCTACAGGTTCAATTGGGTTAAGTACATTAGATGTTATAGCGCGAAACAAAGCGCTATTTAACGTATTTGCCCTCACTGCAGGCCACAATGCAAAAAAAATGGCTGAGCTGTGTATTGAGCACGAACCGTTATATGCGGTTATGGCCACACAAAGCGCTGCAGAGCAATTATCATCGTATTTAAATAATACGCCATGCCAAACCTTAGTAATGCACTCACAGCAGGCTATGAGTGATTTATGTGCGCATCCCGATGTCGATACCGTCATGTCAGCTATTGTTGGCGCTGCCGGCTTACTGCCCACACTAAGCGCCGTTGAAGCAGGTAAAAAAGTACTGCTTGCCAATAAAGAATCGTTGGTTATGTCAGGGCAGTTGTTTATTGATAAAGTAAAACAGCATAAAGCCACGTTGTTACCTATTGATAGCGAGCATAACGCTATTTTTCAGTGCTTACCTCATTCACTTCAAAACGCAAACGCTGATCAAAATTTACAAGAGCATGGCGTAAGTAAAATATTGCTTACCGGCTCTGGTGGGCCATTTTTAACGCGCGATATAAATACCTTAAAAGAGGTAACGGTTAGTGAAGCCGTCGCTCATCCTAATTGGTCTATGGGGCAAAAAATATCGGTAGATTCAGCCACCATGATGAACAAAGGGCTTGAATTTATTGAAGCTAAATGGCTGTTTAATTGTGACACCAGCGATATTGATGTGGTGATCCACCCACAAAGTATTATTCATTCTATGGTGCAATACCACGATGGCTCCATTTTAGCGCAAATGGGTAACCCCGATATGCGCACACCTATTGCACATGCACTCGCTTACCCAGATCGAATTAACGCGGGTGTAAAACCACTCAACTTTTCGGATATTTGTGATTTTTCGTTCACAAAGCCTGATTTTGCGCGTTATCCAAATTTACAACTCGCTATTGATGCGTGCAGCGCAGGGCAAGGCGCAACCACAACGGTAAATGCAGCAAACGAAATAGCGGTTGCGGCATTTTTAAAAGGCCAAATTGGCTTTACTGACATTTATAAAATTAATGCACAAACGCTTGATGCGGCCACATTCACTAACGTACAAAGCCTAGATGAAATATTAGCGTGTGACCAACAAGCCCGCCAACGTGCAGCGGACCTAATAACAAAAGTGACTCATTAATATGTTAGATTTTTTTTGGAATCTTGGCTCGTTTATTTTAGCGCTGGGCATTTTAGTTGCTATTCATGAATATGGGCACTTTTGGGTGGCCCGTAAAATGGGTGTTAAAGTGCTGCGCTTTTCGATTGGTTTTGGTAAACCGCTTTTAAAGTGGCACGATAAATACAATACAGAATACGTAATTGCCGCTATTCCGCTGGGTGGCTACGTTAAAATGCTTGATGAACGCGTGGATGAAGTGCCAGAAAATGAGCGCCATTTGTCATTTAACGCTAAATCGGTTCAGGCCCGTATAGCCATAGTGGCAGCCGGCCCGCTGGCTAATTTTTTATTTGCTATTGTGGCGTTGGCGGCTATGTACATGGTGGGCGTGCAATCGGTAAAACCTGTAGTGGGTAGTATTACCGAAGGTAGCAGAGCAGAGCAGGCGGGCATTATGCCCTCTGAACAAATTATTAAAATTGGTGATGACACGATTGCCACCTGGCAAGATGCAACTTTTGCACTTATGTCGAGCTTAGGTGAGCAAAGCGTGCCCGTAGTCGTGCGTAACGAAAACTACCAAGAGCAAACAAAAATGCTTAACGTAGAGGGTTGGAAGCTCGATCAGCAAGACGTGCCGCCACTGAGTTCGTTAGGTATTGTACCGTTTAGACCCCAAGCCACATTAACCATTGCGGCTATTACTAAAAATTCAGCAGCCGAACTGGCTAATTTGCAGGTTAACGATACGATTATCGCTGTAAATGGTGAAACAATAAGCGATTGGCAGCAATTAGTTAATCTTATTACGCAATCGGCTAACAAATCTTTACAATTTAGTGTAAAAAGACAAGATAGTATAAATAGCGTAACAGTAACGCCTAAATCGCGCATTAATGAGCACGGTATTGAACAAGGGTTTTTAGGTGTTGCGCCGGTTGTTCAACCTTGGCCTGAGGGCTATGTTGAAACCCGAAACTTTGGTCCGCTTGATAGTATTGCTCGTGGTACCCAAGAGACCTGGCGCCTTATAACGCTTAGCTTTGACATGATTGGTAATTTAATTACAGGTCAGGTTTCGGTTAAAAATTTAAGTGGCCCTGTGGGCATTGCAGTTGGTGCAGGAACTAGCGTAAGCTACGGGCTAGTCGCCTTTTTAAGCTTTTTAGCGCTAATAAGCGTTAACTTGGGTGTATTTAATTTATTACCTCTGCCAGTGCTTGATGGTGGACACTTAATGTATTACATAATTGAACTTTTCCGTAAAAAGCCGGTCTCTGAAAAGACACAAGAATTTGGTTTTAAAGTGGGCGCCTTGCTGCTCATATTTTTAACATGTTTCGCTTTGTTCAATGATGTATCGCGTTTGTAGTTACAGCGTGACAATTACTAATTAGAACACGATTGTAAGCATCACTAATTATTAGTTTTGATGTTAAGCGGTAATACAGTTGTAAAGGATAAAGATAATAAAATGGCTATAAAAAAACATTTGGCAGTTTCAAGTTTATTGGGTGCAAGTTTTGCAGCCCTGGGCCAAAACTCCTTTATTGTTGAAGATTTAAAAATTGAAGGTTTGCAACGTGTAGCACTTGGTGCAGCACTAACGCATGTCCCTATCAATGTGGGCGATAACGTTGATGACTATACGATTTCAAAAACAATAAAGTCACTTTATCGTTCAGGTCACTTTGACAACATCAAAGCGTTACGCGATGGTAATAACGTTATTTTTAAAGTGACTGAGCGTCCTACTATTAGCTTTATTGAGTTTGAAGGCAATAAAGATATAAAAGACGAGCAGCTTAACGAATCACTCGATCAGCAAGATATTCGCCAAGGTGAACCGCTTGATAAAACCGTTATCGATAATATCGAAAAGGGGTTGGTTGAGTTTTTCCACAGTATTGGTAAATACAATGCCACCGTTGATATTAGCGTAACTAAGCTGCCACGTAACCGTGTAAAGCTTAAGCTAGAATTTGACGAAGGCGAAGCCGCCTCTATTCGTCAAATCAACTTAGTGGGTAACGAATTATTCTCTAACGAAGAGCTTTTAAAGCTTGCTGAATCGCAACAAGATTTACCGTGGTGGCAGTTTATGGGTAGCGACCGTTACCAAAAACAAACCATTGAAGGCGATTTAGAAAAAATTCGCAGCTTTTATTTAGACCGCGGTTACTTACGTTTTAATATCGATTCTACGCAAGTATCAGTAAGTCCTGAGCGCGAATCTGTGTATGTAACTGCTAACTTAACAGAAGGTGTTAAGTACACAGTTAAAGGTTTTGACTTTATCGGTGATTTACTTGGCCGAGAAGAGCTAATCAAAAGCGTTATCCCACTTCGCGCCGGCGAGCTTTACAATGGCTCAGTGGTGACCTCATCTGAAGAATTTATCAAAAGCTACTTAGCGCGCTTTGGCTATGCCAATGCCGAAGTACGCACAATTCCAGAAATTGATGATGAAAAACAAGAAGTGCAACTTACGCTGTCGGTAAATCCGGGCAAGCGTGTGTACGTACGTCGTATCATCGTTGGTGGTAACCAAAATACTGCTGATGAAGTACTTCGCCGCGAAATGACACAACTTGAAGGTGCATGGTTATCTAATCAAAACCTTGAGCGCTCAAAGCTGCAAATTCAGCGTTTACCGTACATGGAAACTGTTGATTTTAACGTAGTACCAGTACCGGGTGTAGATGACCAAGTAGACGTAGACTTCACCGTAAAAGAGCAATCTGCCGGTAGCTTTAACGCGGGCTTAGCGTATGGCTCATACGCAGGGCTTCAGTTTAATATTGGTGTGACCGAATCTAACTTTTTAGGTACGGGTAATCAAATTGGCTTAAACTTAAATACCTCTACTGGTTCTGAAAGCATTAGCTTGTCGTACACCGACCCTTACTTTACGCCAGATGGTGTATCGCAAGGCAGCAGTATTTTTTACAACAACTACGATGCCAGTAAGTTTAGCTTGGTAGATTATAAATCAACAAGTTACGGTATTGGTACCAATATTGGCTTCCCAATTGATGCGGTAAACCGTGTTAACTTTGGCGTACGTTGGATTCAAGAAGAACTTTCAGAAATTGCCGAGTACGAACAAACACGTGTACTACGCGAAACCTTCTTAGATGAAGAAAACCCAGATGCTGGCTTTGACTTTACTAAATATGAGCTAAGTGTTGGTTGGTCGCGTATCACAGTTAACCGTGGTTTATTCCCAACAGCGGGTTCGCGCCAAACATTAAATTTAACAGCCACAACGCCTAACTCTGATCTTCAGTATTTTAAACTGAACTACGATTCGCGTTTTTACTGGCCAATCTCGAATGACCACCGTTGGGTGTTCTCAACACGTGCAGCGCTAGGTTACGGTAATGGTTATGGGTCAACAAACGGTTATGAGCAAACACTGCCATTCCAAGAGTACTTCCGTATAACAGAAATGGAACTACGTGGCTTTGACCGTAATACAATATTACCGCGTGCGGTATCACGTGTTCCTTTATCAATCCCTGGTACGCCAGGTGCTGATGGTACTACAACCGGTAGCATCGGTGGCTCTGATGAGTTTGATATTTTAGTACCACAAGGGCGTATTGGTGGTAATGCAAAAGCGGTTGCAGGTATGGAGCTAATTGTACCTACGCCGTTTTTAGATGAAGAAAACACCAGCTCTGTACGTACCAGTTTCTTTGTAGATGCTGCCAACGTATGGGATACTGAATTTAACGTTGACCGTTTCCAAAACTTAGCGCCAGATGAGCGTGCTAAGTTAGATGATTACTCTGATCCAATGCGCTTTAGGGTATCAACCGGTTTATCTTTACAATGGATCTCTCCAATGGGTCCAATGCTGATTAGTTTTGCGTATCCATTGCAAAAAGAAGAAGATGACGATACAAAGACCATCAGCTTTAATATTAGTAACACTTTCTAAAGGAGTTTTTTGTGAAAAAATTATTTAAATCAACAGCAGTAGCCGTGTTAGCAACATTGATGATGGGCACCTCTGCAAGTGCATTTGCCCATAAAGTAGGCATTGTTGATATGCAAGAGATCTACAAGCAAATTCCTCAAATGGCTAAAATTGAGCAGTCTTTACAAACTGAGTTTGCTGAGCGTCGTCAAGAGCTTGAAAAACTACAAGGCGACATTCGCTTTGAAGCAGAAAAATTTAAGCGTGAAAGCACTACAATGAGCCAAGCTCAAAAAGATGCACTACGTGATAAAATTCAAGGCATGCAACAAAACCTTGCTGAAAAAGGTCGTCCTTTAGAGCAAGAAATCAAAGCACGTCAAAACCAAGAGCTTGCTAAAGTTCAGGGTTTAATTGTTAAAACAATTGAAGAAATTGCTAAAGATGGCGACTTCGATGAAGTTAAAGTTAAAGACACTACTATTTACTTTAACCCTAAAGAAGTAACTGATCTTTCAAGCAAAGTTGTATCAGCAGTTAGTAAGAAATAATCACTCTATGCAAAATTATACGCTTTCGCACATTGCGGAACTTCTAGGCGCCGAACTTCAAGGTGATGGCGCTTTAGAAATTACAAAAATAGCTACACTTGCAAATGCCCGTTCTGGGCATATTGCATTTTTAGCGAACTCAAAATATCGTACGCAGCTTGAAACCACACAAGCCAGCGCAGTGATTCTTAGTGAAGCCGATGCATCGTATTTTAGTGGCGCAAAAATCATTGTTGGAAATCCGTATGTGAGCTACGCAAAGCTTGCACAATTTATGGATACAACCCCGCAAGCGGCGCAGCAAGGTATACACGCTAGTGCGACTATTCACCCAAGTGCAACGGTTAGCACAAGTGCTGCTATTGGCGCAAATGTAGTTATAGAAGCCGGTGCTGTAATTGGTGATAACGCACAAATTGGTCCGAACAGTTTCATCGGTGAACGTGTTAAAATAGGTTCTGGCACAAAGCTTTGGCCGAGTGTGACTATTTATCACGATGTTGAAATTGGCGCTGATTGTTTATTTCAAGCAAACAGTGTGGTTGGCAGTGATGGATTTGGCTATGCAAACGAGCGCGGGCAGTGGGTTAAAATTCCTCAGCTAGGCTCTGTGATTATCGGCGACAAGGTTGAAGTGGGCGCAAGCACTACAATTGACCGTGGCGCACTCGATAACACGATTATTCATAGTAATGTGATCATCGATAACCAATGTCAAATAGCACACAACGTTGAAGTTAACTCGGGTACTGCAATTGCAGGCTGTACTGTACTAGCAGGTAGTGTAACCATTGGTAAAAACTGCCAAATAGGTGGCATGACCGCAATTAATGGTCACATGTCAGTATGTGATGGTGTTATAATTACCGGCATGAGTATGGTGACTAAATCGATCACCGAGCCGGGTATTTACTCATCTGGTATGCCCCATACAACTAATAAAGAATGGCGTAAATCAATTGCCCACTTGCGTAATCTTTCAGACATGAAATCACGTCTTAAAGCGCTTGAAGCATTGGCTAAGTCATAACGTTGAACACTAATAAGGATGCTATTTTGGCAAACGAATTAAATAGCCTTGATATTCAAGAAATTTTAAGTTTATTACCACACCGCTACCCGATGCTTTTAATTGATCGTGTAATTGACTTTACGCCTGGCGAGTCACTGCATGCGATTAAAAATGTATCGGTTAACGAGCCTATTTTTACTGGCCACTTTCCAAATCAGCCAATTTTCCCTGGTGTGCTAATATTAGAAGCCATGGCGCAAGCCACCGGTTTATTAGGATTTAAAACAGTAGAAAACCGTAGCGATAACGAGCTTTACTTATTTGCTGCAGTCGATAACGCACGTTTTAAACAGCCAGTTATACCGGGCGATACACTGCATTTGCATGTAGAGTTTTTAAAAGAGCGTCGCAATATATGGAAATTTGCCGCTGAAGCAAGAGTCGACGGCAAGGTTGTATGTAGTGCCGAAATTATGTGTGCGAGAAGAGAGTTTTAATAGTGATCCATTCTACAGCAATAATCGAACCTGGCGCTAAACTAGGCAACAATGTCTCAGTTGGTCCATATAGCTATATTGGCAATGATGTTGTGATCGGTGATGACTGTATTATTGAGTCTCACGTTGTTATTAAAGGGCCATCTACTATTGGCTCTGGCAATCATATTTTTCAATTTGCGTCAGTAGGCGAAGCCTGCCAAGACAAAAAATATAACAACGAACCAACCACTCTTATTATGGGCGATAACAACGTTATACGTGAGTGTGCAACCATTCACCGTGGTACTATTCAAGACCAAGGTGTTACTAAAATTGGTAGCAATAACTTATTTATGGCGTATACCCACGTTGCTCACGATGCCGTAATTGGTAATAACGTTATATTTGCTAATAACGCAAGCGTTGCAGGCCACGTGCATGTAGGCGATTGGGTTATTTTAGGTGGTAACTCAGGTGTGCATCAATTTTGTAAAATTGGTGATCACGCATTTATTGGCATGTACTCAGGTGTTAATAAAGACGTACCGCCATTTGTAACCACCATTGGTATGCCAGCAGGCCCTGCTGCGACCAATAAAGAAGGTATGAAGCGTCGTGGCTTTGAAAGCGACGAAATTATGGCCGTACGCCGTGCTTATAAAGCGTTTTATCGTAAGAGCTTAAGTGTGGACGAAGCAATTGCCTCACTAAGTGAAGATGCCGCTAAGTATCCTGCAGTACAAACCATGATTGATTTTGTGAAAAGCTCTGAGCGCGGTATCGTAAGATAAGCGCTTTATGCTTTTAAAAAAACCACCTAAGAGTAATCGCCGGTGGTTTTTTATTGCCTATAAAATATTTTAATTCAGTACACACTCAGCCACGTAAGGTTAACCTTTGCGCGAATTTTTATAATTAAAGCGCATCTATGTCTTTTACTAAGTTAATTTTTACCCTCAGTTTTTTATCAATTTTAGCTGCGTGTAGCAGCCAACCTATAGTTACCTCTGCTAATGGCGAGCGTACTCAGTTAGGTAAAGCCTCTTATTACGCTAATAAATACCATGGTCGCACAACAGCAAACGGCGAAACATTTAGCCAAAACGCATCCACTGCTGCGCATTTAGAATTACCCTTTGGTACAAAAGTGAAAGTTACAAACTTGGCAAATAACAAATCGGTGATCGTGAGAATAAACGATAGAGGCCCGTACGTTAGAGGGCGGGTTATTGATTTATCGTTAGGTATGTTTAAAAAAATTGCCGACCCTAAAGTCGGCGTTATAGATGTATCAATCAGCGTTTTAAATGATTAACTTGATCTCTGGATAATATATCTATCTCAAGCAGCTATTTTTAGCGCTAACTGCGTTGAATTTTCTTGCAATAGGCTAGCTATTGACGCGTAAATTCGCCTTGTTTCCACTTAAAATTTCTAGCTAGAGAAAAGCAGGATTAAGTTTCATTAATATTCGGTTGGTTAGTAAATCTCTTAACCAGAGTTCAAGTTATTTAAAACCGAGTAGTTAAGGCAACATAATCGGTATATGTTTCGCTAAGCTCTTTATGAGTGCCTTGCGCTACAAGGCTGCCATTTTCTAGCCAAATAATGTTATCCATTTGCGCTAAAAGAGCAGGGTCGTGGGTAATGGTAAGTACGCTTGCATTACTCATTACCTGCATAATAGCGCTCATTACTGTTTGCTTAGATTGGTTATCAAGCCCTTCAGTAGGCTCATCAAGGACTAAAATGGCAGGGTTTTGTAATAAAGCTTGCGCAATGGCTATGCGCCTTGATTGGCCTTGAGATACACTTCTCCCCCCTGTGCCTAAACGGGTTTTTAAACCATCTTGTAGCTCATTAAACCAAGGTTTGAGCTGTGCAAGGTTAATGGCTTCAAGCATTTCTTCTTTTGTGGCGCTTGGCTTTGCATAGCGTAAGTTTTCACTTAATGTGCCATCAAAAATATGATGCTGCTGCGCGAGTATATTAATAATGCTTGCGCGGGTGTTGCTGCTTAGTGCGTGGAGTTCTTCTGCGTTATTTTCATCGCTTAGCCTAATACTGCCTTGCTGCACAGGCCATAAACCGGTGAGTAAATTAACCAAGGTGCTTTTACCACTGCCGCTTCTGCCTACAATCGCTACTTTTTGCTGTGCTTTAAGGGTAAAGCTGATATTAGCTAAAGCACTGTGCTCTTGGTATTTATAGCCAATGTTATTAAGCGCCAAAGTTGTATTGTTTTTATCAAACTGCATCTCAACTAACTCAGCGCTATTAGCTTCTTGCGCTGTGACTTTATCTTCCAGTGTAAATAGTCGCTCAGCGGCTTTGAGTACAGTGGGCAGCTCTATAAATGCATTAGGCAACAGTAATACAGTTTCAAAGCTTGCTAATACAAATAGGCTTAACATAGCAAGCTCAACATTGACCATAGCGCCGCTGTAAACCAAAGGCACAATAGTGACTATGGCGCCAAGCATAGCTAGCTGCACAACCAGCAAACTTAAACCGTCGCTATTTGCGAGTGCTTTATGGCGACTATAAAGTTGTTGGTTATATTGCTCGTTTAGCTCATTACATTTTGAAATTTGCCCAGCACGTGCCTGATAAATACTCAGCTCTCTAAGGCCGGTTAGGGTGTCAGAAAGCTCTGCTCTAAGTTGTGCACTGAGCTGTGTTTCTTTATAGCTATTTTTATTTAATTTAGCACTTAACAGCGCAGGTAAAACAACACCAATTAATAAAATGCCAGTAAAACAAATAAGCGCAACATTGGCGTTATAAGCCGCCATAAACACCATAATTATGGGCACACTCAACAGCGCTACCAGCATAGGTAGTAATATGTTTAAGTAAAACTTATCAAGCGCATCCACATCATTTTGTAAGCGGTTAACTAAATCGGCGCTGCGGCTCATTGCTAAATCTACATTGTTTAGCTTACTTAGCGTGGCAAACATATTAACGCGTATTTCACTAAGCAATAAAAACGTCGCGTTATGTGTTACTAAGCGCTCACCATAGCGTGATGCAGTTCGTACAATCGCTAAAAATCGAATGGTTCCTGCAGGTGTAAAATAATTCATTTGTACGCCAGCGATACCCGCTGCCGCCATTGAGGCTAAAAACCACCCCGATATAGCTAATAAGCCCACGTTTGCAAGTACAGTTAATGTGGCTAAAAAAGTACCCAGTAGCATGGCTTTATAATGCGGGCGGCAAAGCTTTAATAGCCTAATAAAATTAGTCATTGTTTGCTCCTTGCGCTTGTAAATTAAGGAGTGATTTAAATGCGCCTTGTTGCTGCTCAAGTTGGCTGTAAGTACCTTGCTGTGCTATTTCGCCATTTTGCATAACAAGAATATTGCTTGCGTTTTTCACTGTATTTAGGCGGTGGGCAATGACCAACACTAAGTGGTTTTTAGCGTAATTATTTATAGCCTGCTGAATAAGCTGCTCGGTTTGGCTATCAAGGTGGGCTGTCGGTTCGTCAAGCACTAAAATAGGTGCTTGTTTTAAAAACGCCCGTGCAAGGGCTATACGCTGCTTTTGACCGCCAGAGAGTCCTTCACCTTGCTCACCTATCAGGGTGTCGAACCCATTCTCTAACGTGTTTATAAAATCTAAGGCGCCCGCTTGGTGTGCCGCTTGCTCAAGCTCTAGTTGCGTAGCGGCTGGCTTAGCTATTTTTATGTTATCGCTAATGCTTTGATAAAAAAGCGTTGGGGTTTGGGGGATCCACGCAATTGCGTTTTGTAATGTACTCATGCTTGTAGCATCAAGTGGTTTATTATTAATGCTTATTTGTTCAATTACCTGCGGATGAAACCCTAATAAACAATCAAATAAAGTACTTTTACCTGAGCCACTAGCACCTACTACTGCCACTAGCCCTTTAGCGGGTAGCGTAAGGTTTATATTTTTTATGCCTTCGTTACTGTTTGGGTAGGTAAAGTTTAAGTTGTTTATGTTTATTGAGCTTATATGCTCCTCAAACTTTGTTTCATGTTGCTGTGATTGCTCAGGAAGTGGGGCATTTAAAATAGTAACCATATCGACCGCAGCGCTTATGCCTTGCAAGCGGGCATGGTAGTGGCTGCCTAGTTGGCGCAGGGGTAAGTAAAATTCTGGGGCAAGTAGTAAAACAACAAAGCCGGTTGCAAAATCAAGCGTGCCAAAAAACAGTCTAAAACCAATGATTACAGCCACCAGCGCCACACTAATTGTGGCTAAAAATTCCAGCGCAAATGATGATAAAAAGGCAATTTTTAAAACTCCGAGTGTAGTGTGCCTAAAGTCATCAGAAATTTTGGCTATTTGTTTTAGCTCTTTTTGCGTTGCGTTAAACAATTTAAGTTGTGTTAAACCTTGTACGCGGTCAAAAAAGTAATTACCTAGTACGGCCAGTTGCTGCCATCTTTTTTGATTTAACGCCTCGGCCTTTGAGCCCACCAAAATCATAAAAAACGGAATAAGCGGAGCGGTTAATAAAAATATTAAGCCTGCTTTATAGTCGGTTGGAAAAATAACCACCAATATTGCCAGCGGAATAAGCGCGCTATAAGCAACGCCAGGCAAGTATTTAGCGTAGTAGTCGTGCAGTGCTTCAACGCCATCGTGCACGGTGTTAAGCGTGGCTCCTTGGCCGTGTTGTTCAATATAACTTGGGCCAAGTTGCGTTAATTTGGTTAATAAGGTTTGGCGCATAGCCGACTTTATTTTAAGTGCCGCATAAGCACTGAGCCTTTCACTGATAGCTAAAAACAGGGCTCTGAGTAAAATAATACCCGCAAGTGGCCAAAGTAAATGGGTTACTTGGTTAAGGCTTGCGCCTTCAAACATCACATTATGAATAGTTTGTGCCAGTAAATAGGCGCCTGCAATCATTAAAATAGCGTTAAATGTGCCCAGTGCAATACTTAACTTTAACCATGCACCCGCAGGCTTACTTTGCCGTTTTAAAAAAGCGCGCAGAGATTGCTGCTGCGCGCGATTTGGTCGGGGATTAGTCGTCATCTTTTGTGTTGTTAGCTTCGTTTAGTAAATCGTGCATCGGTTGTTCATCATCAGCTATGCTGTTTTTATTTTGATGAAACTCGTACCACATTACATTTATAACACCTAAGGTACAGGCTAAAAGTACACCTAAAATCCAAGCGAAATACCACATAATTTAGTCTCCTTAGTAGCTACCGTGTGTGTTATTTTCAATTTCGTCTACCGTTACTCTGCGCCACATTTTTACGTAACACCAGGTGGTGTAGGCCAAAATTAACGGAATAAATATAACAACAGCAACAAACATAATATTAAGCGTTCTGTGGCTCGACACCGCATCCCAAATAGTTAAGCTAATATCTGGGTTATTAACAGATGGCATAATAAATGGGAACAGCGACACACCCGCCGTCATAATAACGCCAATTAACATAATACTGGTTGAAATAAGCCCAAGCGCTGGCTTGTTTAGTTTAGAGAACAGTAAAGCACTGAGTGCCATAACAAAGCCTAAAATAGGGAAGGTCATTGTCCATGGACGCTCGCTGTAATTATTAAGCCACGCACCTTGCGCTGTGCTTACAACTTTTGCCAACGGATCTGCATGACTTTGCGTATCTGGCATAGAAACAATTTGGTAGCCATTTATGTTTGCTACCCAAAAACCCGCAGCCGCAAACAGTACAATAAATACCACTAATGCGTAGCGGCCATATTGCGCTGAGCGCTCTGCAACGGCATCTGCTGTGCGCAGTTGTAACCACATGCCTGCATGGGCAATTAACATGGTGATACTAATTAAACCTGTCAGTAGGCCAAATGGGTTGAGTAAGCCAAAAAACGAGCCTTGGTAACTTACACGCAGTAAGTTATCAATATTAAACGGTACACCTAAAAATAAGTTACCAAATGCCACACCAAATACTAAAGCCGGAATGGCGCTGCCTGCAAATAAGCCCCAATCCCAGTTATTACGCCAGCGTTTAGAGTCTATTTTTGAGCGGTAATCAAAACCTAAAGGTCTAAAAAATAACGCAAACAAGACCAGCATCATGGCAAAGTAAAAGCCCGAAAATGCAGCGGCATACACCATAGGCCACGCTGCAAATAAAGCGCCGCCTGCGGTAATAAACCATACTTGGTTACCGTCCCAGTGGGCGCCAATGGTGTTGATTACCGTGCGGCGCTCTGAGTCTGTTTTACCAACTAGGCGAAGCAGCATCGCTACGCCCATATCCATGCCATCGGTAATTGCAAAGCCTATTAGCAGTACGCCAATGAGCAACCACCACAGCATTTTTAATGTTTCATAATCAAAAATCATAATTGCTCTCCTGCGTCTTTATCTGCTTTGTTTGGTAACTCAAAGTGATACTTACCTGTATGTAACGAGCTTGGGCCTTGTTTAATAAAGCGCACCATTAACCAACCTTCTACAATGGCAAGGCCAGTGTAAAAAATAATAAACCCAGTTAAGCTAATCAAAATATCGTTTACCGTCAGTGACGAGGTGGCTAAAAAGGTCGGTAATATTTCTGATATAGCCCAAGGCTGGCGACCATATTCAGCAACGATCCAACCAAATTCTATTGCAATCCATGGTAGTGGAATACTTAATACTGCAGCCCACAGTAGCCAACGTTTTTGCTCAATAATACGGTGTGCGTTGTAATAAAATGCCAATACAAACACGGCCAGCATAGCTACACCACAGGCCACCATTATCCTAAATGACCAAAACATAGGCCCCACTTTAGGGAACGAGTCTTTAACTGCCATTTGAATGTGCTCTTCTGTGGCATCTACCACATTGGGGGTATAGCGCTTAAGCAGCAAGCCATAACCTAAATCGGCTTTAAGAGAATCAAATTTAGCTATGTTTTCTTCGCTGTCATCGCCATTTCTTAGCTTTTGGAGGTATTCGTACGCTATCATGCCGTTACGAATGCGTACCTCGTGTTTTTTCTCTAAATCAGAAATACCAATAACTTGCTCATCTAAAGAGCGGGTAGCAATAATACCCAGTGCGTAAGGTATTTTTACTGCTGCATGCGTTACCTGCTCATCTGAGTCAGGAAAACCAAGCGCGGTAAACGCAGCGGGTGCTTCTTCGGTATGCCATTCAGCTTCTATGGTGGCAAGTTTTACTTTTTGAACTTCGCCTACTTCGTAGCCTGATTCGTCACCTAATAAAATAACACACAGTATGGATGCTAAACCAAAGCCCGATGCCACCGAGAACGAGCGCTTAGCAAAGGCTAAATCGCGACCTTTTAATATGTACCAACTACTAATGCCCAGTACAAACATAGAAGCGGCTACGTAACCTGCCGATACCGTATGAATAAACTTAACCTGCGCCACTGGGTTAAATACAAGCTCTGCAAAGCTGGTCATTTCCATGCGCATGGTTTGATAGTTAAACTCTGCCCCTACAGGGTTTTGCATCCACCCGTTAGCTATTAATATCCACAGCGCCGACATATTAGTACCTAGCGCCATTAAAAATGTAGCGCCCAAATGTTGGCGTTTAGTTAACCTATCCCAGCCTAAAAAGAACATACCCACAAAGGTCGACTCTAAAAAGAATGCCATTAAGCCTTCAATAGCGAGCGGGGCGCCAAATACATCGCCTACGTAATGCGAGTAATAAGACCAGTTAGTACCAAACTCAAACTCCATGGTCAGGCCCGTTGCCACCCCAATAGCAAAGTTAATACCAAACAATTTTCCCCAAAACTTAGTCATATCACGATAAATTTCGCGACCGGTCATAACATAAACCGATTCCATAATAACTAAAATCCAGGTCATACCTATGGTTAAAGGCACGAATAAGAAATGGAAGAGTGCGGTAACAGCAAACTGCAATCGCGATAGATCCACAAAGGTTTCATCTATCATTTTTGGCTCCTTGAGGGTGACGGGTTAACAAGGCAATTTATAATTGGCAAAGTTAAAATCAATGAACTTTCAGTAATTACTGAAAGTTTGGAATATTATTTACGTTTGCACAATTTTTGTCAATAAACATATTAGAAAAAGTTAATATATATTCACCATGCTACATCAGTATGAAATACAAACAATCGTTTGGTACTAAATTAGTTACAAATAATCGTTAATTTAAAGCGTTTAACCAAACATTAAAACACGGTAAACTAACCGCTATGAACGCCTGATAAATAAAGTCGAATGAATAAAGAGAAAAAACAACTACGTATTGGTATTGTGGCAGGTGAGCTGTCGGGCGATATTTTAGGCGAAGGCTTAATTAAAGCACTTAAAACGCACTTTCCAGATGCCATTTTTGAAGGCATTGCAGGGCCAAAAATGCAGGCGCAAGGCTGTAAAACGCTTTACGATATGGACGAGCTCTCGGTAATGGGGCTGGTTGAAGTATTAGGGCGTTTACCGCGTTTACTTAAAATACGTAAGCAGCTGGTGCAGCACTTTAAAGATAACCCACCCGATGTATTTATCGGTATTGATGCGCCCGATTTTAACCTACGCGTAGAAAAGCCTTTAAAAGATGCCGGTATTAAAACCATTCAATACGTAAGCCCGTCGGTTTGGGCATGGCGCGAAAAACGTATTCATACCATTAGTGCTGCCACAAATTTAGTGCTTGCTCTGCTGCCGTTTGAAAAAGAATTTTACGATAAGCACCAAGTACCGTGTACATTTGTAGGACACACCTTAGCTGACGATATAGCGCTTGAGCACGACGATAGCCAAGCCCGCCAAGAACTTGGCCTAAATACCGACGACAAAGTACTGGCTTTACTGCCAGGTAGCCGTGGTTCAGAAGTAGGCTTACTCAGCGAAACCTATATAAATACAGCTGCGCAGTTACAAGCGCAAAACCCAGACCTTAAAATAGTGGTGCCGATGGTTAACGAAAAACGCAAAGCGCAATTTAGTGAGATTTTAAATGCCACTGCACCAAATTTAAATGTAAACCTACTCGATGGTCAGTCAAAACTAGCCATGCAAGCAGCTGATGCCATTTTACTTGCATCAGGCACAGCAACGCTTGAAGGCATGCTGTATAAAAAGCCTATGGTGGTGGGTTATAAAATTAAGCCAATGAGCTATTGGATTTTTAAAACCTTGTTTACCTTTAATATTAAATATTTTTCACTACCAAACTTATTAGCCGATGAAGAGCTAGTGCCGGAGTTTTTACAAAGTGAATGTAACGTGGCTAATTTAACGGGCGCACTTACGCCTATGCTAAATACCGATAATAAAGAACTTAAAGCACGTTTTTTAGCCATCCACGAAAAAATTAGATTAAATGCCAGCAAACAAGCAGCTAATGCTGTGGCGGAGTTAATAAATGCAAATTGAACGACCCAACGTAACCTTAATTGCCGGTGTGGATGAAGTAGGGCGTGGCCCGCTTGTCGGCGATGTTGTTACCGCTGCGGTAATACTTGACCCAGCGAATCCTATTGCAGGTTTAGCTGACTCTAAAAAGCTAACCGATAAAAAGCGCCAAGCACTGGCTATAGAAATAAAACAAAAAGCGCTGTGTTATGCCATTGGTCGTTGTAGCCCAACAGAAATTGACGAGTTAAACATTTTGCATGCAACTATGCTTGCAATGACGCGTGCAGTTGAGGGGTTAAGTACGCAACCAGAGTTTGTATTTGTAGATGGTAACCGCTTACCTAAATTAGCTATGCCGGCTCAAGCGGTTGTTAAAGGCGACAGTTTAGTGGCTGAAATTTCAGCAGCCTCTATTTTAGCCAAAGTAGCGCGTGATGATGAAATGCATGAGCTTGATACACGCTACCCGCAATACGGGTTTGCAGGGCACAAAGGGTACCCAACTAAAGCACATTTTGCAGCGCTTGAACAATACGGCGCTATTGATGAGCACCGTAAAAGCTTTAAGCCGGTACAACGTGTGCTAATGCAAGCAAAGGGCGAGGCATAAATAATGGCCGCTCCAGATTTTGTACATTTACGGGTTCACTCAGACTTTTCGATGGTCGATGGCTTAGCTAAAACCAAGCCTATTGTTGCGAAAGCGCAAGAGCTTGAAATGCCAGCGCTGGCAATTACCGATCAAATGAACTTTTGTGGTTTAGTGCGTTTTTATGGCGCAACCCACAGTGCCGGTATTAAACCCATAGTGGGAGCCGATTTTTGGTTGCGCAGCCCAGAGTTTCCAGATGAGCCAAGCCGTATTACGTTGCTAGCTAAAAACAACGACGGTTATAAAAATATTACCTTATTAATATCTGAAGCTTACCAACGCGGGCATATATTTCATCGCCCAGTGATTGACCGAGAATGGCTAGTTGAGCACAAAGAAGGGCTTATTATTCTCTCAGGCGCAAAAGATGGTGACTTAGGTAAGGCCTTATTAAAAAATAACCCAGGCGTTATTGAATCTGTAGTGAGCTTTTATAAGCAGCATTTTAGCGATCATTACTATTTAGAGCTTATTCGCACCGACCGTCCGCTTGAAGAAGACTACCTGCATATGGCGGTAGAGCTTGCAGCAAAAGAGCAGCTGCCCGTTGTTGCCACAAACGAAGTGGTTTTTTTAAAGCCCGAAAATTTTGAAGCGCACGAAATTCGTGTGGCTATTTTTGACGGTTACACACTTGATGACAAACGCCGCCCTAAACGATTCTCACAAGAGCAATACCTAAAAACGCCTGAGCAAATGGCAGAGCTATTTAGCGATATCCCTGAAGCGCTGCAAAATACGGTAGAAATAGCCAAACGCTGTAACGTAACGGTGCAATTAGGCACTTACTTTTTGCCTGATTACCCAACCGGCTCGTTAAAAATTGAAGACTTTTTAGTTAAGGTTTCAGAAGATGGCCTTGAAGAGCGCCTGCAGTTTTTATTCCCTGATGAACAAGAGCGACAAGAAAAACGAGGCGAATACGACGAGCGCTTGAAAGTAGAGCTTGGTGTAATTAACCAAATGGGTTTTCCAGGCTACTTCTTAATCGTAATGGAGTTCATTCAGTGGAGTAAAGATAACAATATTCCAGTGGGGCCGGGGCGTGGTTCGGGTGCGGGTTCATTAGTGGCATATGCCCTAAAAATTACCGACCTTGATCCGCTTGAATTTGACCTACTCTTTGAGCGATTCTTAAATCCTGAACGTGTATCAATGCCCGATTTCGATGTCGATTTTTGTATGGACAGGCGTGATGAGGTAATTGACCATGTATCGGCATTGTATGGGCGGGACGCGGTATCACAAATTATTACCTTTGGTACCATGGCTGCAAAAGCGGTAATACGCGATGTAGGGCGTGTACTTGGCCACCCTTATGGTTTTGTTGATCGAATTTCTAAGCTGATCCCAGGGGATCCCGGGATGACGCTTGCCAAAGCGTTTGAGGTAGAGCCGCGTTTACAAGAAGCCTACGATGGCGACTCAGAGGTAAAAGATTTAATCGATATGTGTCGCATCCTCGAAGGGTGTACACGTAATGCCGGTAAACACGCCGGTGGTGTTGTAATATCGCCGACGACCATTACCGACTTTGCTGCACTTTATTGCGATGACGAAGGTAAGTTTCCGGTAACACAGTTTGATAAAAACGATGTAGAAACCGCAGGCCTAGTTAAGTTCGATTTCTTGGGCTTACGTACCTTGACCATTTTGCAGTGGGCTGTGGATATGACCAACGAGCGCATGAAGCGCGAAGGCAAAGCGCCCGTTGATATAAATACCATTCCACTAGATGATAAAAAAAGTATAGAGCTATTACTGCGCGCCGAAACAACCGCGGTATTCCAGCTAGAATCGCGCGGCATGAAAGACCTAGTACGCCGATTAAAGCCCGATTGCTTTGAAGATATGATTGCATTGGTAGCCTTGTTCCGCCCAGGCCCACTGCAATCAGGCATGGTAGATAACTTCATCGACCGTAAGCTTGGCCGAGAAGAAATTTCATACCCAGATGCTCAATACCAACACGAAAGCTTAAAGCCCATACTTGAGCCTACTTACGGCATTATTTTGTATCAAGAACAAGTAATGCAAATTGCCCAAGTACTAGCAGGCTATACGCTTGGTGGCGCCGACATGCTACGTCGTGCAATGGGTAAGAAAAAACCCGAAGAAATGGCCAAACAGCGTTCAACCTTTGAAGAAGGCGCACGCAATAATGGTATAGACGGCGAACTGGCGATTAAAATTTTCGACTTGGTAGAAAAATTCGCAGGTTATGGTTTTAATAAATCTCACTCGGCAGCGTATGCACTGGTTTCGTACCAAACGCTGTGGATGAAAACGCACCATCCGGCAGAGTTTATGGCTGCGGTAATGTCGGCCGATATGGATAACACCGACAAAATAGTAATCTTGGTGGATGAATGTGAAAACATGAAGCTCACCTTATTACCGCCTGATGTAAATGCCGGAGAATTTAAATTTACGGTAAACCTGCAAGGTGAAATTGTTTACGGTATTGGTGCTATTAAAGGTGTAGGTGAAGCGCCGGTAGAGGCTATTTTAGAAGCGCGCGCAAAAGGCGGCCCATTTAAAGATTTATTTGATTTTTGTGCCCGTGTAGATTTAAAACGCTTAAATAAACGTGTGACCGAAAAATTAATTTACGCCGGTGCACTTGATCAACTCGGGCCAGAGAAAACCCAAGCAGGGCGTGCAACATTACTGGCAAGTTTAAAAGATGCCATGCGCGCTGCCGATCAGCACAACAAAGCTGAGCAACTTGGGCAAAGCGATTTATTTGGCTTACTGGCCACTGAGCCTGATGAAGTTGAGCAAGCCTTTATTAAAGCCACACCGCTTACCGATAACCAATGGCTTGATGGCGAAAAAGACACGCTAGGCCTTTATTTAACAGGGCATCCGATAAATCAGTATCGTCGTGAACTTAGACATTACACCAGCGGCAAGCTGGTGGATTTACAGCCAACAAATCGTGATGTACTCTCTACGGCGGCGGGTTTAGTTATTTCAGCGCGGACATTAATTAATAAAAAAGGAAATCGTTGGGGCTTAATAACTTTAGATGACAAGAGCGCCCGTATTGATGTACGCTTGTTTCCTGAACAGTTCGAAATGTACCAAGAAATGCTTCAAGTAAACAATATCTTGGTAATATCTGGACAGGTCAGCTTTGATAACTTCTCCGGTGGCATTACAATGACCGCCAGAGAAATAAACACCATTGCTCAAGCGCGTGAAAAACGCATTAAAGCGATTAAAATGACGCTGAACATGGTGCAAATCGAGGCAGGTTTCTTCGATAAATTACAAAAAGTACTCGAACCTTATAAAATGGGAACGTGTCCGATCAAGGTTTATTACCAGCGCCCCGATGCGTTGGCTCAATTAACCCTAGGGATCGAATGGTGTGTTACGCCGAGCGACGACTTAATTCATAAGTTATCACTCATGGCGGCACAAGATGTAGAACTAGAATTTAACTGATTAGGTAGTTTAGAGCATGAGCCTCAATTATCTTGATTTTGAGCTTCCGATTGCAGAATTAGAAGCAAAAATTGAAGAATTACAAAGCATAAGCCGCGCTGGCGAATTAGACCTTGAGTTAGAAGAGGAAGTCAGCAAATTAAAAGAAAAAAGCGCTAAGCAAAAAGAGGAAATATTCTCAAATTTAGGCGCTTGGCAAGTATCGCAGTTAGCGCGTCATCCGTTGCGTCCTTACACTCGAGATTATATCGAGCGCATTTTCACGGAATTTGACGAGTTTGCAGGCGATCGTACTTTTGCTAACGATCCGGCTATTTTAGGCGGTGTTGCACGTTTAGATGGCGAACCAGTAATGGTGATTGGCCAGCAAAAAGGGCGTGATACAGCTGAAAAAATTAAACGTAACTTTGGTATGCCAAAACCAGAAGGCTACCGCAAAGCGCTACGCTTAATGGAAATGGCCGAGCGTTTTAAAATGCCAATTATGACCTTTATCGACACGCCAGGGGCATACCCAGGTGTGGGCGCTGAAGAGCGCGGTCAGTCTGAGGCAATTGCACGTAACCTAAAAGTAATGGCGGCACTTAAAGTACCCACAATTTGTACGGTTATTGGCGAAGGCGGCTCTGGTGGTGCATTAGCCATTGGTGTTGGCGACAGAGTTAACATGTTGCAATACAGCACGTACTCAGTAATTTCGCCAGAAGGCTGTGCTTCAATTTTATGGAAAAGCGCCGATAAAGCACCACTTGCCGCAGAGGCAATGGGTGTAACTGCAGAGCGTGTTAAAGAGCTCGATTTAATTAATAACTTAGTTGAAGAGCCTTTAGGCGGCGCACACCGCAATTACGATGCAATGGCACGTAACTTAAAAACACGTTTAAAACGTGACCTTGCTGACTTACAAGCGCTATCGCTTGAAGACATGCTTGATCAACGTTACAAACGTTTAATGTCGTTTGGTTACTGCTAATTAGCTAACCAACGCATTTATTGTTAAAAAAGGCCGCTTATGCGGCTTTTTTGTTTTAAAATACTGCAAACATTAAATTTATAGCGTATCCATGCAAACATCACCTATTTATCAGCACGTTAAACACGCCCTTGAGCACTTTTTTAAGCACCAGCAATATAACTTTACGGTGGCGCTTTCGGGTGGCGTGGATTCGGTGGTATTGCTTCATGTAATGCACTTATTAAAACAAGCGCAACCAAAGCTAAACGTAAACGCGATTTATGTTAATCATGGTTTAAGCCAATACGCGAATGACTGGCAGCGCTTTTGCCAAAACTTGTGCGCTGAGCTAAATGTACCGTTTAATGCCGCGCAGGTAACAATAAACCCGCAAACACGAACAAGCCTTGAAGCGCAGGCACGTGAGGCGCGTTACAAAGCTCTTGATGAGCTAAGCCCCGCGGGCAGTGTTATTTTGCTGGGTCAGCATTTAAACGATCAAATAGAAACGTTTTTACTGCGGTTAAAGCGCGGATCTGGCTTAAAAGGGTTAGGCGCAATGCAAAAAATGCGTGAACTACAAAGCGGGCGAATATGCTACAGGCCGCTTTTAAACATAACGCGCAGTGATATAGAACACTTTGCCACAGAGTTTAATATTACGCACATAACTGATGACTCAAATACCGATGAGCGTTTTGATCGTAACTTTTTACGTGCACGTGTAGTGCCTGAACTGGCAAAACGTTTTAAAGGTTTTGAGCACTGTGCTGGGCGCAGCATTGAGTTACTACAGCAACAACAAACGCTACTTGATGAGTACACTGAACTTGATTTAAAACAAAGCGTAAATGCGCATCAAGCACTGAGCGTTAGCCAACTAACCACCTACAGCAACGTGCGCATAACCAATGTGGTTCGTGCATGGCTTAGCTTATTTACCCAAGTAATGCCCTCTCAAAAGCAGCTTTTGCAAATAATTAACCAAGCCATAAATGCGCAGGCTGATGCGCAAATGCAAGTTGATTTAAGCGAGGGGCAAATACGACGCCATCAAGGGTATTTGTATTTTGTTACACCACACATATTATTAGCCGATGAAGCGCTAACGAGCAATGAGCTTGCGCTTAATGATGGGCGCGTTTTGATAAAGCAACAAGGTAAAGGCCTACGTGCCCCTTTACCAAACGAGCAAGTCACCGTGCGCTTTAATTGTAATAGTGCGCGTATAAAGCCGTTAAAAAAGCCAGGCAGCAATACGCTTAAACACTGGTTTAAAGATGCAAAAGTAGCCCCGTGGTTAAGAGAGCGCGTGCCTTTAATATTTTATAACGATGAGCTTGTGCAAGTTGTTGGTTATTTTGTAAGTGAAAAACACCAAGACGAAAACGGCATTTTTTGGGAGTGTAAATAAATGAAAGATCAGCCACATGTAGGCTTATCGCTAGTTAGCAAAGCGCCGATGGGTATGTTAATAACAGCGTTAGTTGCTGTTATAGCCAATGTATTACTAGAGCTTAATATTATTACGTTAGGTTATGCCGTTGTGGGCGGGGTGATATCGGCGGTATTACTGCTTGCCTACTGGTTAGGTAAAGGCGGGTTATTTTTTATTTTAGGCGTAAGTTTACCATTGGTTTTAGTGTTATTTACCCCGCTTGCAAGCATAACAGCATTGCTTAATTTAGTGAGCGGCTTCTTTTTTGGCTTTTGTTCAGCCTTGTTTGTTTATAAATTACTGGCTAATAAATAATTAATTTGTAATAAAAAAGCCTAGCGGGGGAAGCTAAGCTTTTATAAATGATAGAGTTATATAAATATACTAATATGCTTTTGCGCAGTTGCGCCCAGAGGCTTTAGCCTTATATAAGCCTTTGTCGGCTCTAGCAAATATTTCTGTTTCGCAATCTTGGCTATTGGCTAGGGTAAAGCCAATGCTGGTGGTTACTTTGTATTTAGACATTAAACTTGAGTTTCTGACTAAGCGCATAATGCGCTCAGCAACTACTTTGTTTGTTGTAAATTCGGGGTCTTCAATAATCAGCGAAAACTCATCGCCACCAAATCTAAACACGGAGTCGGTGCCGCGTATACTGCTACAAAGTACCTGCGAAAATTCTTTTAAAACATCGTCACCTACTTTATGGCCATAGTTGTCGTTTACTTGCTTAAAGTTATCTAAATCAAGCAGCATTAAACTAAAAGGGCGCTGGTAACGGCGGCAGTTTTCGAGCTTTTGCGATAACATGTCATTAAATTGGCTACGGTTATTTAACCCAGTGAGCGCATCTTTTGTGGCAAGTTTTAACACTCGGCTGTACATCATTGCGTTACGCAGTGGGTACACAAGGGCGCTGTGTAGGGCACGTAATTTGTTTTCAATCGCTTTACTAATAGGGTATTGGCTAAAGTAAATTAGCTGTCCTAAGTGCTCGCGACCAATAGCTAAATCGTAAGAGTACGGGCTAGTGTTCGTGTTGCTATCTGAGGTTTGTGCAGTGCCGAGCGTTGATTGAAACTGCAGCCCTGAAAAGTTAAGTAGCTGTTTGGCAAATTTTGCATAAATAGCCAACACATCTTCTATTACTAGGCTTGTTTGTAGCTCGGTAACTAAGTCGTGCGTTGCCGCTGTTTCGTTTGTGTGTGTTTGCTCTGCCGAAAACGGCAAAAAATCGCCGCGCCCAGACACGCGTTGTGTCAAAATATGGACATTTTCCATTAAAATCTTCCCCCAGGGTGTTACTTTGCAATAACTAAGCTATTTTTATGCCATATTTTAAAATTGCTTGATAAACATATGGTTGCTATATTTAAAGTCCATTCCGTAGTTTAATTGACGCTGGAGGCCGAATTTGCAAAGTATAAACGCTCAAATTTTTGGCTTGTTAGTGGCGGCGGTGCTTTTTGTATGGTTTTTTAAGCGCATTGGCTTGCCGCCTATTTTGGCGTATTTAGCAACAGGCGTTTTAGCGGGCAGCCATGGCATTGGTTGGCTTGCTCAATCTCATGAAATAGAGTTTATTGCTGAGCTGGGCATCGTATTTTTACTGTTTAGTTTAGGGCTCGAATTTTCTATATCGCGGCTAATGGCCATGCGCAATATTGTGTTTGGACTGGGCTCGTTACAAGTTGGTGTTACCAGCTTGCTCTTCATTATTATTTTATATTGCTTAAATTTTAGCTTACTCACTAGTTTTACCATTGGCACAATAATGGCGCTTTCTTCAACCGCGGTGGTGGTTAAGCTATTAAAAGAAACTGGCGAACTAAACCAGCGCCGTGGGCAACTGGCGGTGGGCGTATTACTGTTTCAAGATATTGCCGTTGTGCCCCTACTTATTATTTTGCCATTGTTTGCCTCAAGCGATTCGCAAAGTATTAGTTGGGCGCTGGCATTTGCGCTTACAAAAGGCGCGTTTGTGTGCTTATTACTCTGGGCGATTGGTAAATGGGTGCTACCTAAAGTATTTAAAGAAATAGCGCAGGTACGAACCGATGAGCTGTTTGTGCTTACCACAATTTTGGTGGCGTTATTTGCCGGCTTTTTAACTTACATGTTTGGTTTATCAATGGCGCTTGGGGCATTTTTAGCCGGCATGATGCTAGGAGAGAGCCATTACCGCCATCAGCTAGAGGCTGATATTAGGCCATTTCGCGATATTTTAATGGGGCTGTTTTTTGTAACTGTGGGGATGCAGCTCGATATTTTATTTGTGCTTTCGCATGGTTTTGTAATTATTGGCGCGTTATTTGGCTTGTTAATATTAAAAATTACCGTGCTGGCATTAAGTGCCAGATTAATGCATGAGCGCAATCAAGACTCGCTAGCCTGCGGCGTTATGCTGTGGCAAATGGGAGAATTTGGGTTTGTGCTTATTGCTTTGGCAGGTCAGCATGAGTTACTCAATTCAGAGCAAGCCTCGTTTTTAATTGCCTTAGGGGTGCTTTCGATGGCGCTAACCCCGTTTTTAATTGATAAAACCCCACTAATTTTAAAGCAATTAGGTATTTTAGATCACCCCAGTATGGCGAGGGAGAGCGAGCCTAAAAGTAGCACCTTATATAACGATCACGTGGTTATTTGTGGCTTTTCACGCGTAGGGCAAACTATAGCGCGATTTTTAAAACCCAAAGCCATAGATTACGTTGCCATAGAAAGTAACCCTATTTTAGTACAAGAGGGCAAAGCCGCAGGTGAGCCAGTAATATTTGGCTATGTAAAACAAAAAGATATTTTAAAGTGCGCAGGGGTAGAGCGAGCACGCCTAGTGATTATTACCTTTACAGAGCTTGAGCATGCACACGTGGTAATAGACGCCATAAAGCAGCTTGCACCCAACGTTAAAATACTAATAAGAACCCGCGACGACAGCCAATTAAACAACTTAAAAGAGTTGGGGGTTACAGAGGTGGTGCCTGAGTCGTTAGAGGCAAGCTTGATGTTGGTTTCGCATGTGTTGTCGATGTCGGGTGTACCGATGACACGTATTGTGCGCCGTGTTAGTAAAGAGCGCCGTAATCGCTACCCGCTTATGCAAAGTTTTTACGCCGGTTACTTTAAAGACAACGAAGAAACCTCCTCTGAACGCTTAGAATATTTACACGTAGTTGCGTTGCCAGATCAAGCCTATGCGGTGGATAAAACAATAGATGAGCTTAACTTATCTAAACGCCGCGTGACTATAAAAGCTTTGCGCCGAGAGGGTCAAGAAATAGACGACCCATCAACCAGCACCACATTGTGCGCAAACGATGTACTGGTATTGCAAGGTAAGCCTAGGCGGGTAGAGCGAGTAGAGCATTACCTACTCGATGGGCTTGAATAAAAAAATGCATTTTGTTTTTTACTGACATAGATGCAAGTTATTAAAATAACACAGAGATAGTTATCGAGCGCAGTTGGTTTCAAAGCTTGCTCTGCGATTAAATAGCAGGTTTCAAGGCCAACATTAGCTAGTCGAGCTCTAAAAATTGGCGTATTTCGGGTAGTTTTTTCATGCCATCTTCATAGCCAATTTGAATTAGGTGCTGAGTGTAGCGTTTTTCAAACAATAAATAGCTGGTTAAACTCGATTGCGAGTGCTTTTTTACCCCAATTGTGCGTAGTAGCAGCTTAATTGCCCATGGCATATCGCTATAGTATTGCGCAGCAATATCGTTAAAGTTTTTTGATGGGTTAATAATACAGGTTTCTATTTGTTTCAGCTCTTGGTGTTTGTCGCGCGCCGGAAGCAGCCCTAAAGTGCGATTTACACGCTCAAGGCGCTCAAGGTCGGCTTGCATGGTGTCGCTAAATACACTATCGAGTAAATGCCCAGCAACCGCAGAAAGCCCAGGGTAGTGGGGCGAGTAACCCGCTGGGTGCGACTCTTTTGGTTGGTCTACCCCTATAATAAATATTTTTTCGGCGCCTAAATGAATGGACGGGCTAAGCGGTGAAAGCTGGTGAATAGAACCATCGCCAAAATAGTGGTTAAATACATTAACACTTGGAAACACCATAGGAATGGCGCTTGATGCCATTAAATGCTCAACGTTAATGCGCATAGGGCGACCTTCGCGCTTGGCACGTTGCCAAGGTGTTTGTGTGTTTGACTGAAAAAACGCAACAGAGTCACCAGTTGTATAGCTTGAAGCGGTAATAGAAATCGCTTCTAAATAATTACGGTGTAAATTACGTTCAATGCGGTGCAGGTCTAAAATTTCGTTTAATAAACCGCGCAAAGGGCGGTTATTTAGCAAACTGCCTGGCGGGTGGTTTATGTGCTCAGACTGAAAACTGGTTAAAATATTGCGCGCAATATGGCCAAACACACTTAAAAAGTCGCTTTTGTAGACCATAGACGTTGAAAAGTTTTTCCAAACAGACTCAAGTTTACGCACGGCCAAATGTGCACACGAGGCATAACAGGCCAAAGCTGCAGAATTAATCGCGCCTGCAGAAGTGCCGTTAATAATTCTAAATGGCAAAGGCGCGGTGCGAGGCATACTATGAGCAAGCGCTTTAAGCACGCCCACTTGATAAGCAGCGCGAGCGCCACCACCTGTAAGTAATAGGGCTATTTTAGGTTTATGTGGGTCAACTTGCTGGATTTTCATAGTGGTTTTTGAACTGCTTAACGTCTTTTCTTTATTTATCAACTTTAAGTCTTTAAGCTAGAAGAATCAAAGAATAACTGAGTTACTATGGCTCGTTGTTCTAATTAGTAAGTGTAGGTTTATGTTGTAAAGCCTATATTTAAAGTAATAGTGATTACCGATAGTGAATTTTTTCCACTCAGCGTACTCTGAGTAATATGCATTTAAATTTATGGAGTTTGTATGTCAGATAAACCAGAAGCGTCAGATGTTCAAAAACGTCCGCCTAAAAACAATTTTTTATTCGCCGTTATTATTTTAATTATTTTAGTGTGTGCCGCTGCGTTCGTCCTGCTATCGCCCACTGACGAGCCAGAAACTCGCACAGAGGTAGAGCAAACACCAAAAGAACAGCCAGTGATGGAGTTAAAGCCAGAAAACGACCCTGTTGTAGATGCGCCATCAGTTAAGCCTGAAAAGCCAGCTGAGCTAAGCGTGCCTGCTCAGCGCCCAGCTGAGCCAGAGCCGGTTGTAGAGCCATTACCAACGCTTGATGAAAGCGACACCTTAGTTGTTGCCAAAATGGATGAATACCTAAGCGACTCGGTAATGAGCCTAATGGTAACCGACGATGTAATTCGCCGTGGCGTCGTATTTATAGACAATATAGCCAAAGGCAAAATTGCTAAAAAGCATACGCCAGTGGTTAAACCCGAAGAAGAATTTAGCGTAAACGAAGGGGACATTTTAACAATTGACCCTAACAGCTACGAGCGCTATACACCGTATGTAAAAGTATTTACGAGCATGAGCGCCGCCCAAGCTGTGCGTATGTACGAGCAGTACAAGCCATTAATCAACAACGCGTACAGTGAAATTGGTTACGGCGATGATGAATTTAATCAAACGCTAGAAGATGCTATTGAGTTATTACTTGATACACCGGAGCCAGAAGGCGAGTTACCGCTACTACGAGACTCGGTTACTTATCAGTATGCGTTTTCTGAATGGGAGCAATTACCGGCTGCACAAAAACAGCTGTTACGTATGGGCCCAGAAAACATGAAAAAAGTAAAAGCAGCACTGCGTAAAATTAAAGCCGAGTTAGAGCGTAATTAATAGGCATTAAAGGCTGTTTTTAACCGCGATTGTATATGAAGTATGCAATCGCACTTTCTTTTTTGATTATCCCTTGAATAACACACCAAAAGTAGAGATAATCCTTCCCGCGCCAACCAAGGCCCTCAATGGTAGTCTTATTGGTCCTCTCGCAACACTAGCAGGCGAACCTGGTCAGGCCCGGAAGGGAGCAGCCACAGTTTGTGACGTGTGTGCCGAGATGTGGCTGGTAAGACTGCCACCCAAATTCCTCATTTGGGTG
>NZ_DJHW01000046.1:0-5140 GCF_002433295.1 Pseudoalteromonas sp. UBA6610
AAAACTAGACTTTGGTTACTGCCGACTTGCACTTGCATGGCCACAAGAGCTTGGCCCACGTGATAAAAGCTGGTTTGAAGGCAAGCGTATTGCAACAACCTACCCAGAAATTTTAACGCAGTGGTTAAAGCGCGAAGGCATTAATGCAAGTACTGTAATGCTTACAGGTTCAGTGGAAGTAGCCCCACGTGCCGGCCTTTCAGATGCAATTTGTGATTTAGTTTCTACCGGTGCAACGCTTGAAGCGAACGGATTAATTCAAGGTGATACAATTTTAGAATCAAACGCGTGTTTAATTCAAAATAAAGACCTGCAAGATGAAGACAAACTAGCGCTAATTAATAAGCTTATGCCGCGCCTTCGTGGTGTTAAACAAGCTAAAGAAAGCAAATACATTATGCTACACGCGCCAAAAACTAAACTTGATGAAATTTGCGAAATTTTACCAGGCTCTGGCCAACCTACTCTACTTGCACTTGCTGGTAACGAAGAGTACGTAGCGCTACACATGGTAAGCAGCGAAACATTATTTTGGGAAACAATGGAGCAGCTTAAAGCCCTAGGCGCTAACTCTATTTTAGTAATGCCAATTGAAAAAATGATGGAGTAAGTACCATGCTTCGTTGGAATGAGGAATCTTCACAAGTACAAGCAGCGGCGCTAATGCGCCCTGCGGTTTCTGCCAGCGCAAAGGTTGAAGCTATATGCCAAACAATTATGAGCGATGTGAAAGAGCAAGGTGATAAAGCCTTACTTGATATGGCTAAAAAGTTTGATAATAGAGCTAACCCTCGTTTACGTGTACCGCTTGATGAAATAAACGCATCAGAGCAAGCACTAAGCGCAGAGCTTAAATACGCAATTGACACCGCTTATGCAAACGTTAAACGTTTTCACGAAGCGCAATTGCCTAAAGATATTAAGTTATCAACCCAACCTGGCGTTGAATGTGAACTGAAATATCAGGCCATCGAAGCTGTGGGTATTTATGTACCAGGTGGCAGTGCTCCACTGCCATCATCGGTTATTATGCAAGGTGTACTTGCACAATTAAGTGGTGCTAAAACCGTCGTACTTGCCACCCCTGTGCAAGGTGATGAAAGCATTAACCCTGCGATATTATATGCAGCTAAGTTATGTGGCATTACAACTTTAATTGAAAGTGGTGGCGCAGGTGCAATTGCCGCAATGGCCTACGGCACCGAATCAGTACCTAAAGTGAACAAAATTTTTGGCCCAGGTAATAGCTTTGTAACGATGGCAAAACAGCTTGTTGCGCAAACAATTCCTGGTATGGCAATCGATATGCCAGCAGGCCCCTCTGAAGTATTAGTGATTGCAGATGAGCGTGCAAACCCAGAATTTATAGCGGCAGATTTACTCTCGCAAGCTGAGCACGGCGCAGACTCGCAAGTTATTTTATTGTGTAACAGCGAAAGTATCATTGAGCAAACGCAGCAGGCGCTTACGCGCCAGCTTGCTAACTTAAGCCGCAAAGAGACAGCCGAGCAAGCTCTGGCTAATTCATCACTTATTTTAGTCGACTCTGTTGAGCAAGCATTTGACGTATCAGCGCAATATGGCCCTGAGCACTTAATTTTGCAATTAGCAGATTCAACACCTTACTTAGATAAAGTAAAAAATGCAGGCTCGGTATTTGTTGGCGACTACACGCCAGAATCAGCGGGCGATTACGCATCGGGTACTAACCACGTGTTACCGACCTACGGTTACAGTGCAACCTATTCAAGCTTAAACTTGCTTGATTTTTTCCGCACTTACACAGTACAAACTATAAGTAAAAGTGGCTTAACACAGCTATCAAAAGCTATTTTGCCACTAGCAGATGCAGAAGGCCTTGATGCACACGCAAATGCGGTTTCAATTCGTTTAGAGGCAATTAAAAATGAGCAATAAGAGCGCACAAGCGACAAGCTTATTACCACAAAATATTGCAGCTCTTGCTGCATATAGCTCTGCTAAAAGTGAAAAGCTAACAGGGTCAACGTGGTTAAATGCCAATGAAAGCCCGTACGCTAAAAATATTGAACTGAGTATTGAAGATTTAAATCGCTACCCAGATCCACAACCGCAACTGGTTATTGACCGCTATGCTGCGTATGCAGAGCTTGAAAGCGAAAACGTATTAATGACGCGCGGCGCCGATGAAGGCATTGAGCTTTTAGTACGTACCTACTGCGAACCTGCAAAAGACAGTATCGCGTTATTTTTGCCAACCTACGGTATGTACAAAGTAACCGCTGATACGCACAACGTTGCAATCAATGGCTTAACCCAAGCGTTATTACTTGATGGCAGTGTTGATGAAATAGTTGAGGCAGTGGGCAGCTCAAAATTGGTGTTTATTTGTAATCCAAATAACCCAACCGGTAGCATAACCCCCCTTGAAAAAGTAAAAGCAATTGCAACAGCGCTTGCCGGTAAAGCTTTAGTTATTGTTGATGAAGCCTACATTGAGTTTTGCCCTGAGCAAAGTGCTACAGCGCTGATTAACGAATATAGTAATGTAGTGGTACTGCGCACTTTATCTAAAGCGTTTGCACTTGCAGGGCTAAGAACCGGTTTTACACTTGCACAAGAAACTGTACTTGCACCTATTCGTAAAGTGATTGCGCCGTATCCGGTATCGGGTGTGGTAGCAAGTATTGCAGCACAAGCCATAGCGCCTGATGCAATAACATCAATGCGCCGACAAGTGACTATTTTAAATAGTTTAAAAGCTAAACTTGTACAGTGGTTAAACGCATCCCCAGCTGCATTAAAAATTCTCACTGGTGAAGGTAACTTTGTTACCTTAAAATTAGCCGACAAAAACTACTTTAAAGTAGCACTTGAACAAGGTTTAGTGATGCGCGCGTTTACCCTATACGGTGAAGACGATTGGTTACGTATCTCCATTGGTAATGAGCAAGAACTTGAGCAAGTAAAAATTTGGTTAGATGGCCTTGATAAGCCAGCAACCTCACCTCTTTTATCAGGACAAGAAGTATCATGAGTAACCCCTATTTATTTATTGACCGTGACGGCACCATAATTGAAGAGCCAATCACCGACAAACAGGTAGACAGCCTAGAAAAATTAGCGTTTTTACCTGGTGTTATCCCGGCTTTATTACAATTACAAGCCGCAGGGTACCGCTTAGTAATGGTATCTAACCAAGATGGCTTAGGCACAGACAGCTTCCCGACTGCTGACTTTGATATAGCTCAAGATAAAATGATGGACATACTGCAAAGCCAAGGCATTAGCTTTGACGAGGTATTGATTTGTCCACACTTTGACGAGCAAAACTGTGATTGCCGTAAACCTAAAACAGGTTTATTAACTGAACTTATGCGCTCTGGCAAAGTTGATTTAGCTCGCTCATACGTGATTGGCGATCGTCAAACCGATATTGGCCTTGCTCAAAACTTGTGTTGTGAAGGCATTTTGTATGATGGCAGCTGGCCTGCCATTGTTACAAAGCTTACAACTGCCAACCGTGAAGGTCGTGTTACGCGTAACACCAAAGAAACCCAAATTGATGTAGCCATAAACCTAGATCAAACTAAAAACGGTAGCATTGAAACAGGCCTTGGCTTTTTTGATCATATGCTTGATCAAATTCGCACCCACGCCAACATTGGTCTAAATATTAAAGCGAAAGGCGATTTACACATAGACGAGCACCACCTTGTTGAAGACATAGGTATTGCTCTTGGTGTTGCGCTTAAACAAGCGCTGGGTACTAAATCGCAAATAGCGCGCTATGGTTTTGCGCTGCCAATGGATGAGTGTAAAGCTGAAGCACAAATTGATTTATCGGGCCGCGCTTCATTTGTATTAAACGCTAACTTTAGCCGCGAAAAAGCCGGCGATTTAGACGTACAAATGGTTGAGCACTTTTTCAAAAGCTTAAGCGATAATGCCGCTATTAGCCTTATTTTATCGGTGAGCGACGGTAACTGTCATCACCAAGTAGAAGGCTTATTTAAAGCGTTTTCACGTGCCCTTCGTATGGCAGTAGCACAAGACACGACCCAACAAACAGCCAGCTCTAAGGGATGTTTATGATTGCCATAATTAATACCGGGTGTGCCAATATAAATTCAGTTCGTTTTGCCTTTGAACGCTTAGGTCAAACGCCAACAGTCATTACCTCACCAGAGCAATTAGCTGGTTTTGAGCGTGCAATATTACCAGGCGTTGGCCATGCATCAGTTGCCATGAAACGCCTTGTAGGTAACGGCTGGCAACAAGCTATAAACGAATACCAGCGCCCACTTATGGGAATTTGCTTAGGTATGCAGTTACTGTGCGAAAGCACCGAAGAAGGTAACGTACAATGCTTAGGTAAAATACCAGGGCAAGTAAAAGCCCTTGATGTTGGCAGTTTAACGTCGCCGCATATGGGTTGGAATAACTTAAGCGTAAATAAAGAGCATGCACTTACCAAAGGCTTGACACAAGACGAGCAAGTGTACTTTGTACATAGCTTTGCGCACACCGTAAACGATGCAACACTTGTAAGCGGCGAATACGGCCAAACCTTTTCAGCCATTGTTGCAAAAGACAACTACGCTGGCATGCAATTTCACCCAGAGCGCAGTGCAAAAGTAGGCACACGTTTATTACAAAATTTTGTTGATTGGCAGTTATAAACGGCCCATTAACCAACAATAAAGAGATTATTTGTGATTATTCCAGCATTAGACGTATTACAAAATCAAATTGTTCGTTTATACCAAGGTAAGTACGACACCGCTCAGTTTTACCCTTTTGAGCTTGGCGCACGGTTAAAAGAATACGCCGACAGCGGCGCAGGTAAATTGCACCTTGTAGATTTAGAAGGCGCACGCGATCCAAGTAAAAAACAGTGGCAACATATTCAAGCCGCAACTAAAGCGCTTAACGTACCGTATCAAGTGGGCGGCGGTATTCGCTCAGAGCAAGATGTAAGCGATTGGCTAAAAGCCGGTGCTAACCAAGTTGTTATTGGTTCTATGGCGGTAGAAAAACGCGAGCAAGTAAAAGCCTGGATTGAACAATTTGGCGCAGAGCACTTTGTTATTGCCCTTGATGTAAATAAAACAGCCACGGGCTGGGCACCTGCAACCCATGGTTGGTTAAGTGAATCTGA